>JASFIX010000386.1:0-4884 GCA_050122435.1 Desulfobacterales bacterium | reverse complement strand
GGCCACAATTGATCCGGTTGAAGAGCATCATTTTACGGTGGACTACAAAAAGCAGATAGCGGCCGTTTATTTGCAGCGGGTGTTTGCCGAGGCCTATTCAAGAGCTTCAAGTTCAAGCTAGTATTAGGTCCCGTAAAAATATTACGTAAGCCGTGTCAAATAATTTTCAGTATTTGAATTTTATTAACAACTCAATGTCCATGGTGTCAGGTGTCGGTGTTCAGGTGTCAGATTTTTCGAGGACAAAGACTATACGACAACCTGCGGAAAGCTCAAACGCGTCGAAGACAGATTTAAAAAGCTGAAAGCAGGAATATTTAAGCTCAATCCTGTTCTCTGGGAATCTATTTGCTGACACCCGAAACGCGACACCTGACACCTAAATTAGTGTTTTGAAAGTTGCTTGCAGGAACCGATTCAGAAGAGAGGAACAGATATGGATGAGCGATATGTGGAATTATCAATCAATGGTGACAAATACCGGATATCCGTACGGCCCAATGAATTTTTGGCTGATGTATTGCGCAGCAAACTGGATTTAACCGGAACAAAAACAGCCTGTGATATGGGCGTGTGTGGTTCCTGTACGGTGTTGTTGGACGGGTTACCGGTCAGTTCTTGTTTGACGCTGGCAGTGGATGCGGAAGGAAAAGAAATTACAACAATAGAGGGACTGGAAAGCGCCGATGGCGAACTGCATCCGATTCAGGAGTCATTTCTAGACAAAGGGGCGGTGCAGTGCGGATTTTGCACTGCCGGCATGTTGATGACCACCAAGGGATTTTTAGATAAAAACCCCAATCCCACAGAACAGGAGATCCGCCAGGCGCTATCGGGTAATATCTGCCGCTGCACCGGTTACACCAAAATTGTAGAGGCGGTCGAGGATGCTGCTAAAAAAATACAGCCGTGATGAAAAGATCGGGAACGCAATTTTATGCTAAATGACCGTGCGCTCCTTTAACTGCCCCAATTCTTCATCTGAATATCCCAGAAGCCCACCAATGATTTCCCTGTTGTGCTCCCCAAATCGTGGCGGAAATGAAAGCTGGCGGTTCAATTCCTCAAGGTAAGGCGTCAGATTAGGGGCCGGGGGCATCGTGATTTTTGTGCCGGTTACCGGGTCTTCAGCAGATAGAAGGCGTTGCTGCACCAGGGGATCTGCCAGCACTTCGGGAATTGAATTGATTTTGCTTACCGGGACCGTGATGGCATTAAACAGATCGATCAGCTCCGCTGATGAATGATCTTTTGTAATCTCATTAATGGCATTGTTCATCTTGGGTACGTCCCCGATCCGACCTGCATTGGTTTCATACTCGGGTTTATCAAGAGGCCGAAAGATCTCCTGGGACACCATTGCTTTCCACTGGCGGTCATTGCCCACTGCCAGGTAGATATACCCATCATTTGTTTGATAAACCGATAGGGGGGCAAAAAATTCATGGGTATTGCCCCGGCGGGTGATCGTTCGCCCCAAACTGGTAAAAGTAATGGGAATCGTTATCCAGGACAGAGAAGATTCGTACATGGACATATTCATGCAGGAACCCTCACCGGTGACCTCTCGCTTATAAAGCGCCTTCATGACCAGTCCGTAACAGTGTTCACTGGTGCCCATGTCAGGAAGCGGAATACCGGTGACATAGGGTTCCCCTTCTTTCTCACCCGTGAGATCCATCAGACCCGATCTGGCCTGCAAAATCGGATCATAGGCGGGCTCATTGCTTTGCGGTCCGAAACCCGTAATGCCCAACCAGATGATATCCGGCCTGATCGCCTTTATGGTTTCGTAATCGATCCCCAGTTTTTCATAGTTACGGGGAAGTTGGTTGGTGGCAAAAATGTCGACCTTTAATTCCTGAATCAAATTACGGAATATTTTTTGACCTTCAGGGTCCGCAAGATTGAGCGTGATTGCTTTTTTTCCGGAATTGATACAGAGGTAATAGGTATTCATCCGCTCTTCATTTAACAGATTCCAGCCAACCAGTCTGTTCGGGTCCCCATATATGGGGTGTTCCAGCCGGATAACATTGATCCCGTCATGCGCCAATCGATAGGTTAAATATGGCAGGACTGTCGCCTGTTCCAGGGATAGAACCGTAAGGTTTTTAAAAAATTCCATTACTCACCTCCGTCTCCATGTTTGTCTTGACATCTTTTGGGAGTATCTATAATTCAGTATCTTATTTTTAGCTGAATGGCATTCACCCTTCAGGAATCCCGTTATTGCTTCGGCGAATGTGCTTATCTCGTATTCCTGAAGAATAACCTTTAATTACGCACCTGCGAAGCATAAGGAGTCCGGTAATGATTAAGAAAATAAGTCACATTGGTCTGGCTGTTGATAATCTCGCGGAAGCCAGGGCCTTTTTCGATGAAACCTTCGACTTATCCGTATCCGCCCAAGAACAATTCGGAGAACTGCTCTTTTCTTTTATCCCTTTAGGCGAAACCGATCTTGAACTTCTTCAATCCACCACCCCTGAAGGACAGATCGCTAAATTTATCAAAAAAAGAGGGCAGGGTATCCATCATATCTCATTGGAAGTTGATAATATCCAGGCCGAATTGGACCGTCTCAAAGCTAAAGGACTTCAGCTTATTAATGATAAACCTTACCGCAACGCCCATCAGGAGCTGGTCGCCTTTATTCACCCCAAAAGCACTTATGGGATTTTATTCGAGCTCATCCAGTCTGAAGACAAATGAGCCTCGAGAAGTCACGATTTGTATCAATCCCCGGTAAGCTCGCCATACCCCAAGGGGGTCAAAATTTTTGATTCCTCGGGTCCGGTGATATCCCAAATAATCGGTGTCCATTTTTGGATTTCGGGATCGTTAAACAGCTTTTCCCGGATTTTTTGAAACTCGGTAAAATCTTCAAACGCATAAAGATCCGTCACCTCATCATAGGCGCCAACACTTGTCTTCCAGGCTCCCACCAGCCGCTGACCATGTTTTTTCATTGCCGGCAGCAAATGTTCTTCAAAAATTTTGCACCACTCCTGCATCTTGCCACGTTGCACTTTCACGGTTACGTGCAAAAATATCATCGTAATCCTCCTTTGACTTGAATCTTATGGTTTCAAATGAATACCGAGGTCGACAATCCAGTGACTCAAATTACGAATCGGGTATTGGTTGTTAAAAATACCTTTGCAAATATCCTGCAAAACCAGATTTTATTATAGTTTGTCCTCCAGATCGGATAACAACTCATCCGTATCCAGCACTTTGCCGAAGAAAGCGGCCCAGTTTCTCATGGTGTAGATCTGATCTTCTTCGGTAAAGGTGGCGGTGGCATCGTCGATCAGGATGACTTTATACCCCAGATCCCAGGCGCCGCGAGCGGTGCTTGACACGCAGACATCGGTAGCCGTTCCGACAACCACCACCGTGTCGATGCCGGCCATTCGCATGCGGTGATTGAGGGAAGTACCTGAAAATGCACTGCGGGTTGCTTTGGGAATGACAAGTTCACCACGCTGAGGCGCGAGTTCTTCAAGGACCTTGAACTCGAAATCCTCGGTGGTAAAAGCCGGGACTTCTTTGAGGCGTGCCTGTCTGAGGGGATGCAGATCGCTTCCATCCAGCAACGATGCGCCGAATGCGCCATAAAAGATGCGCATCTTGTGCTTTCTAAAAAAATCCAGCAGCTTGGCGCAGTTGGGAATAACAATTTTTAATCGGTCCGAATAGTATTGAGCGGCTTCCGGATCCGAGTCGATGTAATTTTTTAGTACCCCGTAATCCGGATGGGCAACATAGTACTGCATATCAATCACCAACAGGGCCATATTTACGGGTTCCACCGGGAATTCACCGACCGCCTGGGGGATCCTGTCCAGTCCCTTTTGCCAGGCTTTTTGATCACTTGCTGCCATATTTTATCCTCCTTTGATAAGTAAGATGATTGTCTGCGTTGGATATATTCGTCTAGGGGATGCACCGCATCTCGAGGTAAGACGGCGTCAATTCTTCACATCCGGTGTCGGTTACCAATAATGTGCTGCAGCAGGTAACCAGTGCCGGTTCGACTTCGACAATTTGCAGGATAAAAGGGGTCCAGGGCTCAATAACATGTTGACCGGTCATGCCCATGTCCACCGGGCCGAAGGAAAGGCCCAGGTTGGCCCCGACTCGACGCCAGTAATCCTGTCCCTTTGCAGCGCGGTAAACATCGCTGGCCGCTTTATACGTATCACCTGAAATCGCCCCCGGCTTGAGCGCCTCTTTGGCGGCCAGGTACATATCACGCACCAGCTTGTGCGCATCGATGATTTCAGGATTTGGTTTTTCACCAAGAAAAACGGTTGCCTGGGCGCCTGCCAGGTATTGGCACTCGGTGCCCCACACTTCGACCGTGGCGATATCATTCACATTCAAACGGCGGTTGACGGCGGTGTCGTGCATATAACCACCTTTGGGGCCTGACCATATCCACATCTTAGGCACTTCAACATCGGACTGGCCCGCCTGGTACATGGCATGTTGAATCTCTGCAATAATTTCATAGGGATAAAGACCGGCCCGGATCAAATCCAGCCCCTTTTGGAATCCGATATTGGTCATTTCAGCCGCCTTGCGATAATAGGCCACTTCCTGTTCGGATAAGGCGATGCGGAGGTTTTCAACCAGCCAGCTGGCATTTTTTAAATCTGCCTTGGGCATAGCGCTTTTCATCTGATTGAACTGAAAAACGGTCATAAATGCTTCTTCAACGCCAATGGCGCCGGTGGAAACGCCGCATTCTTCAACAAGTTCCGCCAGCATGGCATAGTGGTCTTCATGGTCTTTGTAAAATCGGGGATTGGGAGCCAGCTGGGTTTCAGCGGCCGAACATTCGATCACCCGGGTCATAAAGCGCATTTCACCCTT
>JASFIX010000385.1:0-4889 GCA_050122435.1 Desulfobacterales bacterium | reverse complement strand
CGCCGCAATACTTACAAAATTTGGCATCAATGTCATGTCCTTCAGCGCTGCATTCCGGGCAGGCCTGGGTGGAAATCTGGCGCTTAAAGGCTTGTGCCAATTCGACCGTTACGATCCCCGTCGGAACCGCGATAATACCATAACCAATAATCATGATCAGCGCTGAAAGCAACTGCCCCAGACCGGTCTGGGGCGATATGTCTCCATAACCAACGGTGGTCAGCGTAACAATCGACCAATAGATGCTTTTGGGTATGCTGGTAAAACCGTCTTTGGGGTCTTCAACAAGATAGATCAAAGAACCGAAAATGGTTACCAGCGTCAATACGACAATTAAAAAAACGGTGATTTTGCGTCGACTGGCGCGCAGGGCCTGGGTTAACATGCGGGCCTCACCCAGATATTGCACCAGTTTAAGAATTCGGAAGATTCGCAGAACCCGCAATATCCGGATAACCAGCAGATACTGGGCTCCCGGGATGAGTATACTTAGATAGGTGGGTAGAATCGCCAAAAGGTCGACAATGCCGTAAAAGCTGGTGGCATAGGCAAGCGGTCGGCCGACACTCAGTAACCGCAAAACGTATTCGATGGTAAACAAAATCGTAAAAAACCACTCGCCGGCCAGTAAAATCGGGCCGTATGACTTTTGGATCGTGCCGACACTGTCGAGCATCACCATCACAACACTGGCCAGTATGGCCAGAATCAATAAAACATCAAACCATTTGCCGGCCGGTGTGTCGGCTTCAAAGATGACCTCATGAAGCGTCATCCGCCATTTGTTGCCTGCATCAGTTGCTTTCATTGCTGATTTACCTGATAGCCTTTTTTCTTTAACAAATCGACCACACTTTCCGGACCCACCAAATGGCCGGCACCCACGACAAAAAGGAGGTTCTTATTTTTCCGTAAAGCGCCTTCAATTTGCTTAACCCAGTTTTTATTTCTCTGAATCAGTAGGCGGTTATGCAGATGGGGATAACTATCGAAACTCTTGGACAACAATTCATGGAGTTTATCCGCATCCCCGTTTTTCCAGGATACGACCAGATCCCCGGCTAGCTCGTTGACGACTTCCAGGTCTTTTAAGGTCTGATTTAAAAAATCGCTTTGATCCGCTTCAGCCATGTTTCCCAGCAGGTTTATTTGAAACTCCGCGGGTTCCAGAAAACCGATTTCTTTGCCATCGGCCTTGGCCTTGTTAAAAAAGTACATATCAATGCCGTAATTGGGATTAAATCCCAGCCGCTGAAGTTCCAGGGTTGTCAGGGTCAATGCCACAAACCAGGGCTTGAACCGGGAGAATTGTTCGATCGGCAACCCGATTTCGCTCATTTTCTTCTCGAGCTGTTGCCGGGTGTTTTCATCGAGATCTCCAAGCAAGTTTTGATCAGCCGGATATACCCCCAGTTCCAGTAGCTTGGCCTGCGCCTCAGGCGTCTGCAAGGCCGCAATATCGGTTTCAAATATGATAACCCGGCTATCGGCATAGGCCTTTTCGATAGCAGCAGCTAACGGATAGGCGTCCTGCTTGAGAAGGTGCAGGGAGCCCAGCAGGTAAATTTTATTCGACGGGGTCTCAACCGTCCATAGAGAGCTTTTGGTGGTCTGCTCAACAGCTGCAGTCTTTGCCTGCAGGCCCAATGAAGTGCAAATTAAAAATGCCGGCAGAAAAAATACAAACAACCCAAGCTTGAATTTAAAATTAAAAAAGCAACGCTTTAACATGCAGATTCCTTCCCGGCGCCGGCATCTAGTCGACGCGCAGTTTTATTGGTTTTATCGGATATTCGCTTCAGCAGGGGTGGAACCGGATCGCCGGATTCTAATTTATCCAAAAGCGTTTCATAATTGGCAATGAATGCCAGACAATGAACGTATTGTCGTAATAGCTGATATGATTTCATCGCAAGACTTTTGGCCGCCTGCCGGTGATGTTGCTCAAGGTGAATGTAAACACCGGCGGCTTTGATCAATCCTTTTAGCGCCTGTCGCTGATCACCTGTTGCAGATTTCCAGATTGTTTCCAGGTGATCATGAAACTCAAAAAAGAGGCGCTGGTTCCAGATCACCAAAGCCCGTTGAAGCGGATCTTCGATCCTGCCCGCCTGTATCTCATCAAACACGAGATCGTAACGCAAGAGACGATTAGCGATATATTCGTTATGCCGGGCCGATAAGTTTTGCTCCTGCCACTTCTGTGCGATATTCAAATATTGTTGAGGTTCTTTCGCAGCCAATGCTGCGACAAACGCATCCGAAAGTGAGTTACGGATGTCCCGGGCGGTCCGGTTCGTAAACGGATCAAAACGTTCAGAACCTTGTAATTTCCCTTTTTGTTCGATCATCAGTAATTAAAAATGCTTCCGAAATTCATAAGGGTTTTCTTTTTTATTCCCATTTTTGGAGGATCTCGTTCACCATCTTCCCATCAGCCTGCTTGCCGAAGTGCTTCATTATTGAACCCATGGCCTGCATTTTGTTCTTGTATTCGGAAAAGTCAATGTTGTCACTGATCCAGGCAACAATCTCTTCGCGAGAGGCCATTTTAGGTAGGTACAATTGCAGGATGTCGAGGTAGTCTGAAGATTCTTCATTTTTGGCCTCCAGCACCATCCGTTCGGATTTTGCAAGTCCCTGAATGATGCCGACAATGTCATCATTGGTAATCTCTTCATTGGTTTTGAGACGTGTCGATTTTTTACCGCTTTCTAGAGTGATCGGCACAGTTAATTTGGGGAATTCAGCCATAATTTGCCGGATGGCACTGCGGGCCTCCACGTCCTTATTCAGCATGGAATGTTTCAGGTCGGCTTTAAGTTTATCCAGCAATGATGCGGACATATCCGGATTCCATCCGTATTGTTGGGTTTGGGTGTCAATCATCAGTGTCTCCTTTATTCGATAAATTTGGGGGGCAGCGGCGGATCGGCTTTGACCGCCTTGCCGGGCATAATGATTACGGTAGACGTGCCATGGGCCAGAATCTTTCCGTTCTCATCGAGCACCTCCGCCTCGGCATATCCAAGGGTCCTTCCCAGTTTAATCTGACGGCCGCTGGCAATTAGTTTGCCGGATGCCGCCGGTGCCAGGTAGTTTAGTTTCAGATCAACGGTGGTCATACCGGCTTCCTGATCTTCCACCCCGCAGTAAACCGCCCAAAACGTGGCGGCATCAACGATGGAAGAAAACACACCACCATGAACCATTCCGAAAGGCTGCAGATGCTTTCGAGTTAGATCAATTTCAAGAGAAGAATAGCCGATGCCCACATCCACCAGCTCCATGGACAGCAATTCAAAATACGGGCAAGTGCTTACGATTTCACGGATTCGCTTTATGTACTCGGGATTGAGTGTTTTCATGCTCATGAGATTCTTTCATAAATAAAAAAGTCGTATGGTTCAACGCCCTCAACCCGAATCGATTCTGATTGACTCACCTGAAATTCATTCAATGAAATATCCGGGAAGTAGGTATCTCCGGGTATTTCCCTGGGAATCACCGTTAGATAGATGCGATCCGCCTGAGGAAGCGCCTCATGATAAAGTTGCCCACCGCCACAAATAAAGGCTTCATCCTCATCTGCCGGGCAGCATCTTATGGCACCCGCAAGATCATGGGCCACCAGGCATCCTTCAGCACGATAATCCTTTTGCCGGGTTACGATGATATTGGTTCTGCCACCAAGGGGTTGATCAAGAGATTCAAAGGTTTTTCTACCCATGATCACCGCATGCCCCAGGGTGATTTTTCGAAAAATCTTCTGCTCTCCCGGGATTTTCCAGGGGATATCTCCTTGCCTGCCAATCACTCGATTCTTAGCCATCGCCGCAATCAACGAAATTCGCATGTAGGCTTTTCCTCCTGACTTACAGATAAACTCACCGCAAAGACGCAGAGTTCGCAGAGAGTATATATTTATGGCCTGCTCTTTGGAAACAGCGGCTACAAAAAACCACCGTTGACGTGTATCACCTGCCCGGTAATCCATTGGGCGTCGTCGCTGGCTAAAAAGGCAACAGCGTCGGCGATATCTTCCACCTTGCCGATGCGGCCGAATGCAGCCATTTGTGCCATCTGTTGGATCTGTTCTTCTGTTTTACCCTCTCGAAAAAGCTCAGTTTCCACCGGCCCTGGAGCTACCGCATTGACGGTAATATTCCGTGCGCCCATCTCTTTTGCCAACACCCGGGTAAGCTGGTCAACAGCCGCTTTGCTGGCCGCGTAAATTGAATAGCCGGATAACATCATTCGCGTGACTGCAGAGGAAATATTGATAATCCTTCCACCATCGGAAATTTGGCGAGCCGCTTGTTGGCAGGCAAAAAATGGCCCTTTGACATTAACGGCAAACAGACGGTCAAATTCTTCTTCTTGGAGGTCCGCAACAGTTTGGGAGATCCGAATCCCGGCATTGTTTACCAGAATATCCAGCCGGCCAAAATGCTCAAGGGTCTTTTCAAAAAGCCGGCGGATGCCGTCAATTCTGCAAACATCCGCCTGAACAGTAACGGCTTTCCCGCCGTCAGACGTAATTGCGGCAACGACTTCTTCAGCTTTGTCGGAATTGCTGACATAATTGATAACGACTGAGGCACCATCTCGGCTTAATCGCTCAGCTATCCCACGGCCGATTCCGCGGGATGACCCGGTAACCAACGCAATTTTGTCTGAAAGCTTTTTGAGACCCATCTGTATCTCCTTTTTATTCACGCAAATCCAGTTCAAAATAGGACGGATTTTTAAGGGGATTGTACCGATACGGTTTTATCAGCCGAAAACCCAGCGAATGATAAAGCGCCTGTGCTGCCTTCATGGATTCAATGGTGTCAAGACGCATCCGTTCATAACCACAGGTACGTGCCTTGTCAATGACCGCCTCT
>JASFIX010000384.1:0-4894 GCA_050122435.1 Desulfobacterales bacterium | reverse complement strand
GGATAACCGCATCGCGGCAGCATTGGGGTTATCAATTTTTACGAATATGGATCAGATAATTCGTTACAGATAGTCAATTGTGACGGTAACGGCGTATACCACGCTGCATACCAACGCATTCAATTGCTTCGGCAATTAATTCGGAAGCCGATCGATCCGGACCGCAAGGCCGAATGAATTCATGCACAAAACGGTGACGGTACTCTTTTTTCATATCATTGCCGGCAACAATTTCGGCAATCACAGACGCAGCTTCAGGGAAACCCGGGGCGGCCTCCAAAAAACCCGCATTCAGCAGATGACGAAAGTGGCCTTGTTCGCTTTGCTTGAACCCGTATTGCGCCATTCGTATCGTCACACAGGGCTTATCCAATATGGCCGCCTCGAGAAAGGCGCTCGTATTGACGCCGACAACCGCAGCGCTGTATAAAATTGAATGATAGTAATCCTGCTTGGCCCGGGCGGTATCGACCCAGGCGGGATCTTTCGGCCAGATCACGATATTTCGATCTGCAAAACCCTCCCAGATGGTTGCATTCAGCGGATGTGGCCTGACCATTACGTTGATATGAGCGCTATCGGGATTGTCGCGCAGGGCGGCGGCAAATGCCTGAATAAAAGCGGTTTCATCGCCGGAGATATATCGGGATGAACACAGATACAGGACGTACGGCTGATGTTCGTCGATACCCACTTTGCGGGCAAATGATTCAAAATCCAGCGCAGGCTGCATGTCAAACCAGAAGTCAAACACCGGTGCTCCGGTGATTGAAATTTTGTCCGCCGGTACATCATGAAATGCCGTTGCCTCCTTGGCCAGGGCCTCGTTCCAGACCAGGACCGCATCCGGGATAATATGAAAGGTGCCTTTGGTCGTCAGATTGTCCCAGCTTAAGACAATGGCAACTGTCGGAATCTGAAGTGCACGCGCCGCCTGGACATACTCGACTTCAGCGGTGCGGGGCACAATGTAAGGAGATGCCACCACCACATCCGGACGGTGGGCTTCCAACCAGCTCAAAATAGCGGGATCAGGCGGAATCCGACGCGCTATAGACTTGAGGAAGTGGAAAACGAGCTGATAAGCAAATACCTTATTGGCAAGCCGGCTGTACTTTAATGCCTTGCTGAGCGGCTTGAACATCATTTGCCGCCGCCATCTGTGTGCCTCCCAGGGTGTGGGGTGCCGGGGCCGTAAATAATTGGCGTAATCAATCATCTGCCGCACATTGGACAGCCGCAACCATTTCTGGCGCCCGGACATGGGCAGGGCCTTAAAATTGGGGAGCTCATTCTGGCAGGCCTTGAGCGCACGGTCCACAGTGTGAAATCGGTCGTACCTGCCGTAAAGTACGGTTAACCGGTGATCCCGTGCACACATCTGCCGAAAAGCCTTTTCAAAGGAACGGGATACGGCGGGATTATCAATGACAAAGAGGATATTCATGCATCTAGATCATGTTTGGGTCGTTCATATGGGTTAACGCACACCACCGGTCAAACGATCGCTGCAGCAAAAATGCATCCAAATGTGCAAAATGAAAAAAGGGCGGTGCACACCCGGTTTTATTTGAAAGGATCATTATCTGTCCATTTCTTTTTTGCGGCATTGAACTTGGAATAATCCCCCTTGAAGCGCCGGTGGCAGTATTTGCAGTCCACAACGAGCCTGTGGTTGAGAAGCATTTTCCGCCATTCAAGCATGCGGGGAGAATTGAAATCATAGCCGTTGTGCATGTTGCCGATGTGGGTGTCGTGGGCCAGCTGGCAGCAATAGGCCACATCACCTGTTTCATTGATGTACACACCGTGCCATGGATACAGGCAAATTTTATTGCTGAAATAAGAGTGCCGGTCATCAAATACAAAGGGAAGCTTGATGTTGTAAAGATAATCTTTTCTTTGCATCATCTCACGGACTACGCCCATAACGTGCGGATCGGATTTGGTTAACACCAGATCATGGTCATCGCTGTGTGGATTAAACGAGTTTAACCGCAGAGTGGTCGGCCGGAAGGCATCGGCAAACTCAATCAGCTGAAAAAGCTCGTCGATGTTCTTACGGGTTACCAGAAAGGATACCGTAAATTTAATGCCATGATCCTTGAGCGTATTCAGGCCTTCCATAATGCGATCCCACTGTTTTTCAGTACCGCCTCTGTTGCGGGCAAAAGATTGAAAATCAACCGCGTCCAGGGTGATATTCAAATCGTAAAGTTTCTTGATGGCAGATAATTGTTTGCGAATTAAAATGCCGTTGGAAATCAAGCTAACCTTCAACCCCTGCGATATGCTGAAATCGATCAATTTTTCCAGCTCCGGATGCAGGGTGACCTCTCCGCCGGTGAGCGTCAGGTTGGTGATAAAATTTTTGTATTGGTTGAGGATGCTTTTGTAATCTTCGATGGGCATAAAGCTTGAATTTTCAAAAAACGACTCATCCTTGATTACGTACTGACATGTGGGGCACCGCAGGTTACACTTGCTGGTAATCGTAAACGTAAACCGGGGGGGGATATATGAAATTTTGGCTGTTTGCCCCTGTTGCCGGACGGATTTAATGTTATTGATGCTTTTGGCCACATTGAGGCCTTTGATATTTTTGGTTATGAATGAGATGTTTTTCATCAGGTTAATTTCCTCGGGTGCTGATTTTATACATCTGTCGCCAGATCGGAACCGCTTTTATTTCATTATCGTATTTCAGTACTTGCCGAAACCGTGAAATTCTTTCTTGCATGGCCGCCAGCGATATCCCCGGATAGCGATGACGCTCGAAATCAGGAGTGATGCTGGCATTGGACAGATAGGACTTAAGCCTCTTTTTCAGACGCCGCTGGATGGCGCGATATCTTCCCGTTAAACGGACACCCAAACCGGGATCGGGCCACTCGGATGTATTTGCGGCTATTTCTTTGATAATATCGGCGATGCGCTCGGCGGCAAAGGCACCCTCCTGAGCCGCAAAATACCGTTGAAAAAGGGTTTGGGGCTCATTTCCGTTGGGCACACCCAGCTGACCGGCCAGGATCCGATCGAGGGTGCGCTGCAACTCCTCAAAGCTGAAACACTGGTGACTCAACGAGTTGGGCAGGTGATAGATGCCCTTATCAAAAAAGTTATCGGCTGTGGCCCGGTAGGCAATCGCCGGTACGCCCATGGCATAGGCTTCCACCCCGGTGGTACAGCCGTTGTGGATAAGCGCCTTGGTTGCAATCAGCCAGGGCAAGACATTGCCTTCGTTGGTTACCCGAACGTTCCGGCAGCGGGGGGCGATCTCATGGTAAATTTGCGGATCTTCATCCGGATGGGGGCGCACAACGATCGTGATCTCCGGAAAAGCCCTATCAAGATCTAAAATAAGCTGTTTGATATCTTCAAAGATCGACTGAATATGCCTTCGATATTTTACGGCGTATTGCGGGTCCATGCCCTTTGCGGTGCGACCCAGCTCGGGTTTTTCTCCCTCTTCTCCTTTCGACTGAATCAAGTTTTGGATGGGCGTAAAAGCGTTTACCGCGCCGAAATTGGTGTTAATCAGGATAAAGTCTTTATGGACCTGTTGAATCTGCTTGACCTCATCTTCAAAAAAGGGGCGCATTTCCCTTCGCAGCATATCACCGCGCGGATTGCCGGTGATGTGAATGGGTTTGTCTGCGGGCATTTCTGAGAATTGGCGCCATAGTTCAGCGTTGTTGGGACCCCAGGCAAACAAATGGGAGACGTACTTGAGCGCACTGGCAGCAAACCGCTCTTTAAAATAAATCTCCGCTGGTTGATGAATCAGGCCCTCTTCATCCCATGCCACAGAAACATGGCCGAGCTGATTTAAAATTCGGAACAATCGGCCGTTGCCGGAAGTGAGATCTTTGGAGATAAAAACACTTCGGGGGAAAGACGAAATTCGAAATTCTACCTGTCGGCGCGGCCCGATGATCGAGTCGATGCCCCGCTTTGCCGCCGCGCAGGTCAGCAGCAGCTTGGCATCCAGTTCGCGAACCTGATTTTCAACCGGTATTAACAGCAACGGTTTTTGCAAATGCATCACAACGATGAACTTCCAATGGATTTCAGCACTGCCAATAGATCAAACTTTGACGAAAAAGGCGACCTTTAAATTGAATAAACACCGGGGCGATATCGCTCAAAATGTGCCGTGACCCATTCTATGGTTTTTTTCAGCCCGTCTTCGAGGCTTGTTGTTGGTTTCCATCCCAAAAGCTTGCGCGCCAGGCGATTGTCGGCCACTAAACGCTCCACTTCACTATCCTGTGGACGAATTCGTCCGGGGTCGCTTTGAATATCAACTGAAGCGCCGATCAGCTCTGCGATGCGTTCTGCCAGTGCTTTGATGCTCGTCTCTTCTCCCGATCCCAGAATAATTGTATGTCCAACCACCTCTGCGGTCGATGCTGCCCGTAAAAATCCGTCCACCGTATCGCTAACATAATTGAGATCACGCGTGGGATGCAGATTGCCGAGTTTCACAGATCGGCCCTTCAGGCACTGGGTGATGATGGTGGGGATAACCGCCCGTGCTGATTGCCGGGGACCGTATGTATTGAAAGGCCTGATGGTGACAACCGGCAGCTGAAATGACAGATGAAATGACTCGGCCAGTTTGTCAGCCCCGATTTTACTGGCCGCATACGGTGATTGCCCCTGCAAAGGGTGATTTTCATCGATCGGCACATACCGGGCTGTTCCAAATACCTCACTGGTCGATGTATGGATAACCCTGGCCACATCCATCTGGCGCGCTGCTTGCAGCACATTCAGCGTTCCTTCTATGTTGGTGCGCACGTAAGACAGGGGGGCATGGTAGGAATACGGAATGGCAATCAAAGCCGCCAGGTGGAAAATAAGCTCGACCCCTTCAGCAGCCTCGTTGACA
>JASFIX010000383.1:0-4900 GCA_050122435.1 Desulfobacterales bacterium | reverse complement strand
GGCTTCAATATCAGCATCGTTTTTAATTCCATAGTGGTCGGCATGAATCGCCACCGGGACAGTAATACCGAGTTCATTGCAGGCCGCATCTACGATGCGGGCGATATTCCAGTAATTGACAGCACAGTAGGCATTGGCCCCGCCTTCGGACTTGGCGATCTCGATGATCAGGGCGGCATTGGCACGCTGGGCAGCTTTCAGGGCACCGCGGATGACAAAGCTGTTTCTGCCGTTGGCCGCCATTGCAATCGCCTTGCCCTTGGCCAGCATGGCCTGATCAATAAATTTGCCGCTGACAATCAAAGCTCTAGAATTCGGAAATAGCTTTGTAATATTTGGTGGTCGGCCGATTTGAAGGGCTTCATCAAAAAGATCCGCATTACCAGCTTTAGGGCCTTGTGGGGACATAGTCGTTCCTCCTCTAAAGTTCATGAATTCTTGAAAATAAATTTAGATTTAAAAAACTTAGGTTGACAATAAAATTCAGATCGTCAAGTCGCATAGCATGTTTGTATAAGGAGATAAAAATAGCAAATGCTTAAAAAGAATTCAACCATACAAGGGAAGGATAAAGAGTGGTTTTACTGCAAAAAGATGAATATCACGCATAAATGTCGAGCAGGCGCCCCACCTGGTCCACATCGGAATATTGCAGGCATTGGCTGGCATCGTATCGGTTATCGGGCATATCAATATGGATGGTACCCGCTTTGAAATTGGAATGCGGCTGGCGAAACCGATCATGCCGTTCTATCGATTCCTGCCCGGAATGTTGATTGGCCAACGCATTTTCCGAAAGATAGGGCTGAATCTGATATTGATGATCGGGATAGGGTATCAGATTGTAATTTGAAGAAACAACCATCTGCCTACCGATAACCTGTCTTTAGACGGGCGTTGTTGATAAATTATCCGTATTGATAAATCTCGTAAATCGTGTCCTCATCCAGCCGGGCATCAATTTCTCTTTGAACTTCGATTCTCTCGCGGGAAACCACCCATTCCCTCCAGTCATCAAGGGATTGCCAGGTACTGATAACCAAATATTTGCCGGGACTATCGATTTTTTTTAAGGTTTCACCGGAAATATATCCGGGCTGGTTGGTCGCTAAATTACGTAAGCGCCTGAAAAGAGGTAATAAATCACTTATCCTCTCTTCAGCGATAACCCGTCTGATGAAAATTTTAACGGCCATGAAGCTTCCCTAAGTCCAGGTGATAATCCGGTAAGGCGAGAATAGGGAAAAATGCGGGGTGCTGTCAAGCAAAAATTTGCTTAAATACCAATAAATTATTTTTATATCAGCCTGCTGGAAGACCTGCGGATTGGAGTCTGAGCCTTTGGGTGTCAGATTAAATCGGTGGCTTTGAAAACTTTAAGGCGGAGAAGATTGCAGGACCGCGAAAATCCAGACAACAATCGAATATCCCGGAGTTATTGGGTTTGATCTTTTGAATTTTGCTGTGCGACTCTCTGGTTATAGGCATCGACCTGGGCTTTGTAGTCTTTTCCTTTTTCCTCATAGGCGGCTACGCGTTTGTTCAGACTTTCGACTCTTTTATTGAACTCGAGGATTTGATCCTTGGTTTTGACCTGTTTTTTGTCTTTGGCGAGCTGTTCCCTCTCTTGCATCAGGGCCTTATATTCCTCGTCTATTTCACTTTTTAGGTCATCGATTCGTTTTTTAGCATTTTCAAGGCTTTCCGATTCATCATCTGACAGATCAGAAAAATCTGTTTGTTGATCTTCGGAAGCCTGTTCCGGCTTATTTTCCTGGGCGGCTTCCTGCTCGTCGGATTCCTGGTTTTCCGATTCGACATAACTGCGAATCTTGGCCCGTTGCGCTTCCGGTACCTGGTTGATATCATCGGTGAAACGGACGTTGCCGTCGTCATCCACATATTTGTAAAATTCAGCAGATGCACTTACCGAAAATATTAAAAAGGTGATGATGATAAAAATCCTGAGATATTTCATTAAAGATTTCTCCATGGCTAATGGTTGTGGATGGTTCTTTCGTTAAAATTTTGCGCTAATATTATAGTAAAAATTTATCACATGCGGCTCCTGTTTGCAAATTTGAGACCACTACTAATCATTGGTTAATTCGCGGGATTTATCTGCTGATCAGATCCCTAAATTAATTTTCGACCAAAAAAGATTATACTTTAAAAAAAAAACCATTCTGCTATCTTCGGATATGCTGTCAACAACTCTTCAGCGAAAGGAAATGCCGTGTTAAATGAAAAGGAGAAGCTGGACGCCCTGGCCAACTTAGGAATTGATTTAAGCCGGGTACAGGACCTGGATATCATGATGGAACGAATTCTTACTGAGGCCCGGCGATTTGCCAATGCGGATGCCGGCTCCATTTATATCCGCGAACAAAACTTATTACATTTTACCTATACACAAAACGACACCCTGCAGCAACGGCTGGCCGACGGGGAAAAGCTCATCTATTCCACGTTTCACATACCCATCAATGAGGAAAGCATTGCCGGCTATGTAGCTGCTACGGGAAAACCGCTGAACCTGCCCGACGTTTACGCCATCGACCCCACCAGTTCGTACCATTTCAGCAAAGTATTCGATAAAAAGACACACTATACCACTAAATCGGTACTGACGATCCCGCTGAAAAATCATAATGATGACATCATCGGTATCCTTCAAATAATAAATGCCGAAGATGAATCTAAAAATGTGGTGCCCTTTTCAAAAAATGATGAGAAGATGATGCTTCACTTTGCCAGTAATGCAGCGGTGGCGCTGGAGCGGGCTCAAATGACCCGCGCGATTTTACTGCGAATGATACGCATGGCGGAGATGCGTGATCCTAAAGAGACCGGTGCGCATGTGAACCGCGTCGGCGGCTATGCGGTGGAGCTTTACGAGAAATGGGCGAAAAGAAGAGATTTAAGTCAGAAGGAGATCGATAAGCATAGAGATATCCTAAGAATGGCGGCAATGCTTCATGATGTCGGTAAAATTGCCATCTCCGATCTAATCCTCAAAAAGCCAGGCCGCTTTAACGAAGAAGAATATCAAATCATGAAACAGCACACGGTGATGGGAGCCCAGCTGTTCTCTGACCGCCAGTCGGATTTCGATGAAGCCGCGGCTCAGGTTGCCCTAAACCATCATGAACGCTGGGACGGTGTCGGTTACCCAGGTCATGTTGATATTCAAACCGGGAAAGTGTTGAAAGGCTTTGAACAACCGGACGGCAGCCCGATCGGGAAAAAAGCAGAGGAGACCCCGCTTTACGGGAGGATTGTTGCCCTGGCGGATGTATACGATGCACTTTCAACGGTGCGCGTCTATAAAGAAGCCTGGGACGAATCCAAAGTACTCGATCTGATCGAAAAAGAATCCGGCCGCCAATTTGATCCGGAACTGGTGGATATATTTTTTTCCAGCCTCGACTTTCTGCGTGCAATACAGCGTCGGTATCGGGACGAAGACTAGATAAGGTGTCAGGTGTCAGTTTAGCGTATCTGAATTTCCGAAATTTCAGATTTATCAATGCTGACACCTGAAACCTGACACCCGAAACCTTATTTGATTATCCAGCGTTTGATGATATATTAAATCTGTTTTATTCTTCTTTTAAGGTTAACCAACGACGAATAACGCCATTGAATAATATAAGGATACCACTACGATCTATGAAGGCCAACCACAGTATTATTCTTTTTTGTCTTCTCGTGGTTCTCAGCGCATGCGCCCAAAAACCCCCGGTTACCACCGAAACCGCTCCGCTCGGCGTTGAAGATGAGCTTTTTATTGCAGCCGAAAAAATGTTTGAATTACAAGACTACTCCCAGTCGCTGGAAGCTTATCGGGCGTACATCGAACAGCATCCTGACAGACCCCTGGCCTCGGCTGCTTTGATGAAAATCGGCAAAATCAATTCAATTTTAGGCAACTATGTTGAATCGCGTCGCGCTTATCACCACCTGATTTCAGAATACCCCTTAAGTTCCTTCAATCCGGATGCCCGGGTGGAAATTTTGTTTACACTTTACCAGGAAGGCGCATATTCAGCGGTGATTGAGCAGGCATCTGACGTTTTGCGCAGCATCGATTCTGCCCCGCACATTTTCCGAACCTATGCCATGGTGGGTGATGCCTATCTGGCCCTGGGAGCGCCGGCAGATGCTTTTAAATACTATCTCGAAGCCCGACAAAGGGCTTCAGAGCTGGAACTGGAGGCCATCAACCAGAAAATAAAAACATCCATAGCCCAGCTTGATTCAGCAACAATTATTGAGTTGCTCAAAGGTCGGCAAATTGATTTGCCCCGGGACTACCTGATGTTTCAGCTGGGATTGAACTATGCCATGGAGGAAAAATATGATGATGCCCTGATGGCCTTTGAAAACTTTATTGATCAATACCCTTACCACGAAAATGCGGTACTGGCCGAAGATTTGATCAAACAGATCAAGGAAAGCGCCATATTTAATCGCTATACCATCGGTTGTCTGCTACCGCTTAGCGGCCCTTATCACGCAGTCGGCCTGCAGGCATTGAAAGGCATTGAACTCGCTCTTGAACGCTTTAGCGTACAATCCAGCGGCCCTCAAATGAATATCATTGTCAAAGATTCCTACGGCGATCCTGATCAAACGCGCCTGGCGATTCAGGAACTGATCGATGAAGAGGTCGCCGCCATCATCGGCCCGATTGTTACAGCCGAGGTTGCTGCAGCAGAAGCCCAGGCAAACGGAATCCCCATAATTACCTTAACTCAGAAAGACAATATTGCCTCAATTGGCGATTATGTTTTCAGGAACTTTATTACCCCTGAAATGCAGGTAAAGGCGCTGACCGATTTTACCACCAGCACACTCGGTTTGAATCGGTTTGCGATTCTATACCCAGATGAGACTT
>JASFIX010000382.1:0-4910 GCA_050122435.1 Desulfobacterales bacterium | reverse complement strand
CTTAACCATTTATTATGGGATAAACAATTCGTTATGTCAAATTAAAAATATAGTGATATCAAATAAATGGATCATCCCTGAATCCCTTCGGGGACTTCTGACGGATAGAAAAAAACAATGAAAATCGACCCATTTTTTTCCGTTGAGTTCAGTTGAGTTTCACCTGCGCCAGACCTTCCGCATGGACTTGGCTGTCTTAAGTTTAGCCGCTAAATGGCCGATAGGTATTTTACACCTCTAAACAATTGATTTTTTACAAGCATTTTAAATCATCCAAGATTTTTATTGCACGCGTCGGCAAACAAATTCGCAACGGTCTTAGAAAGATTCTGCCCGAATTGCGGAAATGAAAATCTTGCCGACGCAGATTTCTGCAATGAATGTGGTGAAAAACTGGGTTGATGGGAATAATTTAATATTCCAGATGAAATAACCTATATATTAATTTTACCACGAAGATCACGAAAGGCACAAAGTTAGAAATTTAAAAATTTTAAATTCACCTTCTTACAACTTCTTGTGCTTCGTGGTTTAACTAAGAACAAAAGCAAAGGGGAGAGCGCATTAATTTTCTGATTGAACAGCAGTGCCCACAATGTGGCGCACCCGCCATTATGGAAGAAACAGACCGACTCTTTTACTGCGAATTCTGCCGGGTGAAATCTTTCCTGGTGGCCAAAGATGTGTTCCGTTATCTGCTCCCCAGTCAGGCACCGGAATCAAAAAATCTGTTGTATTTTCCCTATTGGCGCTTCAAAGGCATGCTGTTTTCCTGTGCGGGAAACGGTATTTCCCATAAATTTGTCGATGTAAGCCATCAGGCCATTCTATCGCACCTGTTCCCGGCTAGCCTGGGTTTACGCAGTCAGGCATTGAAGCTTAAATTTGTAAAGCCTGAAAATACAGGTCGATTTCTTAAGCCCACCCAGTCCTTTGAGCAAATCGAAAAAAACTTCGAGAGCCGTTTCGACAAGTCTTTACCTAAAACTGTCCTGCACCAGGCCCATATTGGCGAAACCCTCAGCTTGATTTATGCCCCCTTCTATATGCAACAGCGTCTTTATGATGCTGTACTCAACCGCCCCGTTGCAGCCTCACCGGCGAATGAATTCGAAATTGACAAATTACCCGCTGAAAACCCGAATTGGCCGATTCATTTTATGGCAACCCTGTGTCCTCATTGTGGCTGGGATCTGGAAGGAGAAAAAGATTCCCTGGTTTTACTGTGTAAAAATTGTTCATCCGCCTGGTACCCGGTCGGTAAAAAATTAAAAAAAATTAATTTCGGCAAAATTACAGTCGATGACAGCAATGCCATATATCTGCCTTTCTGGCGTATTCGTCCTGAAATTTGCGGATTAAATCTCAGTAATTATGCTGATTTGATACAGGTTGCCAATATCCCGAAAGTTATTCAACCCGGCTGGGAGTATATCGGTTTCCGGTTCTGGGCACCGGCCTTTAAGGTTCGGCCGAAGATATTTTTACAGCTTTCAAAAAACATGACCCTTGCGCAACTTCATAATGAAGCCGATGAAGAACTTCCCAAACAACGACATCATCCGATAACCCTTCCGGTAACGGAAGCCATTGAAAGCTTAAAAGTCAATCTGGCCAGTTTCCTTAAACCCAAAAATCAGATGTCTGACATTTTGCCTTCAATTAAGGTTTCTGCCAAAAGCTTTGTGCTGGTATATGTTCCTTTCCTTGAAAAGCATCATGAATTCATCCAACCACAGATCCAGTTTGCCATTAACAAAAACATTATGGCACTTTCTGACAATTTATAATCCTTTTGCTTTAGTCAGATAGTTAAATCGTTGAATCGTTAAATGGTTTAATGGTGGATAATTCGACTATGAGTTGATTTGTAAAAATGTTAAAAAGGATCAAATCCTATGACGATTTAACCATTCTACTAATCAACGAATCAACGAATTTACCATTTGACCAATGATGAAACGACGCACATTGAAATTCATAAGGAATCATGCGATAAATAAGCTACACATCTATTCCTTTTATAACCAATTGACTATTAAGCTACTTGACAATTTAACAAATGGCAAAGCCCAACCCACCTTCACCGGATGCCTTGATCGACCGGTTTTTGAACTATTTACTGGTTGAAAAAGGATTGGCGCAAAAAACAATTGAAGCTTACAGTCGGGATATCATTCGATACCGCAATTTTCTGGCTGTCAATAAATCGACTGCCTTTTCCGAAGAAGATACCCCCACGATTCTGAAGCATTTAATTCTTCTTAGAAAAGACGGCTTGAAGGCGCGTTCAAGAGCGCGGCACCTGGTCGCCATCAGAGGATTCTATCGATTTTTGGTTCAGGAAAATATCCTGCGCAAGGACCCTGCCCGCCTGATCGATCTTCCGAAGTCTGGTTTAAAATTGCCCGACGTTTTATCAAGAGAGGAAATTGAGCTTTTACTGAATGCTCCGGATACTGACAAACTGATCGGAGTCAGGGATGCAGCCATGCTGGAACTTCTGTATGCAGCCGGTTTGCGAGTCTCTGAACTGATTAATTTGAAGTTACAGGACATCAATCTGGAAGCCGGATTTGTGCGCATCTTCGGTAAAGGTTCCAGAGAAAGGATTGTACCGATCGGGGCTCATGCAAGAGAAAAAATCGATACCTATCTAAAAAGCGCCAGTTCGAAGCGTTTAAAGCAAACATCCAGCCCGTACCTTTTTATCGCCCGTGCCGCCAATCCGATGACCCGCCAGGGATTTTGGAAGTTGTTGCGTCGCTATGCGATGAAGGCAGGACTTAAAAAAAAAATTACACCTCACAGCTTAAGACATTCGTTTGCCAGTCACCTGCTCGAAGGCGGAGCCGATCTGAGGGCGGTTCAGGTTATGTTAGGTCATGTGGATATTTCTACAACCCAGATTTATACCCACGTTACTCGCGATCATCTTAAAAAATTGCATCAAAAATTTCATCCCCGAGGATAAACCACCCGGGGCTGACAATTAAAACCAAAAACGGTTACCTTTTTAAACCGGCAAAAACCGTCAAAAAGAAATACCGAAAGTCGCATTAAACTGATCTATAACCTTCACAAACGTTTCAGGCAGCCGTTGCCTGACCGAATCAATGATCTTTTGTGGAATCCTGCCGTAATATGCTTGGGCAATACCACCGGCAATACAGCCCATCGTATCACTGTCGCCGCCTAGTGAAATTGCCAGACGCACTGCATCTTCAAAGTCCTCTGACTCGATAAAAGCAAGAATTGATTCTGGTACTGATCCCTGGCAAGATACATCAAAAACGTAATCAGGGCGAATATCATCTGTCGACCGATCTAGATTATACTGAAACCGATGCTGAATTTGATTGCGAATTTCGGATTTATCTGCTCCCTTACGAGCCAAAAAAATCGCCAGCGCTGTCGCCTGGGCGCCTTTGATACCTTCGGGATGGTTGTGCGTGACGGCTGCCGATTTTTCAGATTCTAGTAAAACATCTTCCATGGAGTCAAAAGCAAATCCCACCGGGCTGACACGCATGGCAGATCCGTTGCCCCAACTGTTGTATGGTTTCGTCACTGAAGATTGTGTCCAGCTTAAAAAGGACATGCCGTATCCAGCAGCCGGATATTTTCGGCCGTATTGTTTTAAGGCAGTTCCATAATCGGTTTGGTTTAAAATAGCGTCTGCAATGGCAACGCTGAGAACAGTATCATCTGTGAACCTTGAAGATTCAGAAAAGAGTGGAAAAGATGTGGTTTTTATCGGATCATGTTCGAATACGGATCCAATAATATCTCCGGCAATCGCACCAATCATTATCAGTCGATTCGGCTGTCAACATTGGCGGGCATTGCACAAAAATCGACGCGCTCAAGGGATGAAACAAAAATTTTGCATGGCGGGCAAAATTTTTTGGGTTTACCCCTGCCGGACCAGAGCATCTTCATACGATGATCGTTACCACATTTGGGGCAAACACATTTCACGGTAAGTGGTTCTCTCAATTTGACACGCTGAACAAACTTTTCCTCGCCTTTTAAACACTGATTCCTTTTGGATGCGGCCATTTTAATATCTCCTTAAGGTAAAGAATAAATTCTTGCTCGTGCGCCTGTTCCAAAACTCCCCCTTTTGCTCTTTTTGCTTTGGACCGCTCCTTTCCCTGTATTTTAAAGATAGTTTTTCCGGCATTGAAACTTCGATGCTTCCTCAGCTTCGGCGAGAACCGATACTGATCCAGTTGTCTGTTCAATGTTTCTATTTATTCTTCCTCTTATACTTCTTTAAAAGATCGCTAATTGCTTCTTCAAGCAAAGCACCCAGAGATTTATCCAGATCAACCGCTAGGTGCTTGAGCGCCTTGAGTTTACCCTCGTCAATCCGGGTCGAGAATGTTTTCTTTTTGCTCATGTGATAAAACTTATATTAAATCAAAATATAAATCAAGAAAAAAATAAATAATAATTAAATTTTATCATATATATATAATTCTTTAAAGATGGCATTCTATTCAGGTTTGGATCGACATTCAACTTTTGAAGCGCTTGACTTAGCGTCGATCTATAAATTGCAGATCCGTATGAGGTTCTGGTTAAAAATTGAGTACAAAAACGAGAAGCTGGGAGCTTAAGCGTCCATTGAAGAGATAAATCTTTTGGCAGGAAAAATTGTTTTAGAGTTTTAAGAGATCGACTGGGATTATCCGAAAGGTCCCCTGCCCCATCGCTACCAATCCACCGTCTGGGTCGTGAATATCAGCGCGTACGAAACTGGATCTCCCCGTCTTGTGCGTACTCCAGGCGGTGCACACAAACATGTCGCTTTGGGCCGGCCGAGTAAAATGGATATCGATGTTGACGGTCGTGGAATTAAAACCTGGTTCCAGCAGCGACCATATCGCCCAGGCCATCGTCGT
>JASFIX010000381.1:0-4933 GCA_050122435.1 Desulfobacterales bacterium | reverse complement strand
ATCTTTTAGCATCTCCAGCCGTTCTTCAAGGGGAAAAAGATATTCTTTCTTCGGATTATACAAGATCGAAACAATAATCTTATCAAATAATTTTAACCCTCTTTCAACAATATCAATATGGCCGTTGGTAACGGGGTCAAAAGAACCGGGGTAGATAGCAACTTTTGGCATATTCGATCAATCCTTTGTTGGTTGGTGTTGCAACGACAAAAAATAAGCACAAAAACAGATAAGATATGTTAATGCAACCTATTGATATTTTGGATTCATACCATATAAATCAAAAAAGAAACAAGCGTTTTTCCATATCTTCGCTGGTCGGAAATTTTAAAGCTGGTCAGGTTTTCCGGAATCGGCTCCCGGGGTGAGTGTTCGAGTGTCAGCTGGGAGCCGTTTTCCAGGCATTGGCTTATGCCAAGGTTTAATAGGGTCGGTTCGATCATATTTTTATTGTAGGGAGGGTCTAAGAAAATAAGATTGAAAGCCGGTGTGTATGAACGGATGATATTTAAATTATTGAATATGTTCCATTTTATTGAGTTGGCCCTGTTCTCAAGTGAACATATTTTTATATTTTTTTTTAAGGCTGCCAATGCCGCTTTGTTATCGTCTGCAAATAAAACCGATTCAGCTCCCCGGCTTAAGGCTTCGATACCCATCGCCCCGGTTCCCGCATACAGATCTAGGACCCGTGCCCCTCGAACGCTGTCTCCGAGAATATTAAAAATGGCTTCACGCACCCGATCAGCCGTCGGCCTTGTTTTTAGGCCGCTTACAGTTACCAGTTTTCTGCCCTTCAACTCCCCGCCAATTATCCTGATCGTCAAGACTTTTTTCCCTATCTAAAATTAAGGCTTTTGATTTTTTTGTGCAAATAACTCCTCCCCACTTTCATGATCTTGGCGGTTTTGGTAATATTGTTTTCATTTTGTATCAGTTTTATTTTTATAAATTCTTTTTCAAACGCTTTGCGGGCTTCCTTAAAATTGTCTAATTTCATAAAAGGCGTCGAAACAGCATGGGAGGAATTACTTAAACCACCGGGCCTATAGGATTCCGGTATATCCTCCGTGTCAATAACATCTTTAGCAACCATGATAGCCAGCCGTTCCACCAGGTTGCGCAACTCCCTGACATTTCCCGGCCAGGCATAATTGCTCAATATGCTGATAGCAGCCGGACTCATCGATTTGCGCTTGCTTCGATTCTGAACAGCAAACTCTTCTAAAAAAGCCTCTATCAGCAATGGCAGGTCTTCAATGCGATCTCTTAACGGTGGAACATGGATGGGAATCACATTTAGACGATAAAACAGATCTTCTCTGAACGTTCTCTTTTCGATTTCTTTTTCCAAGTCTTTATTGGTTGTCGCGATTACTCTTGCATTAATACTCATCGGTCGACTTCCGCCGACCCGCTGAATTGTTTGCTCCTGCAACACCCTCAGTATCTTTGCCTGAGAACTCAAGCTCATATCCCCGATTTCATCTAGAAATATGGTGCCGTTATTGGCCAGTTCAAATTTTCCGACTTTTTTTGTGGTGGCGCCTGCAAACGCGCCTTTTTCATGGCCGAACATTTCACTTTCCAGGAACTCATCCCTGATCGCAGCACAGCTAACATCAATCAGCGGCTGATCGGCTCTGGGGCTGAATCGGTGGATGGTGCGGGCGACCAGTTCCTTACCGGTGCCGTTTTCGCCACTGATCAATATCCAGGTGTCCGTGGGGGCTGCGACTTCAATATTTCTTCTCAATTCTTTTGTTCTTTCGGAATCTCCGTCAATCGAATGTTTTTCAAGAGTTTTGGTGCGAAGATATTTGTTCTCTTCTTCAAGGCGTCTGAAATTTAAGGCATTGTTGATTGTTAAAATAATCTTGTCGATGGAAAGCGGCTTTTCAACCAGATCGAAAGCCCCCAGTTTGGTGGCTTTAACGGCTGTTTCAATCGTTCCGTGGCCGGTAATAATGATGACCTGAATGTGGGGGTTATACTTTTTGATTTCCTTCAACGTTTCAATCCCGTCAATCCCCGGCATCCAGATGTCAAGCAAGACCACGTCCGGAGATTCAGAATCAATGACGCTTAAAGCCTCATAACCGTTGACGGCGGTTGACACCTCAAAGCCTTCATCGGAAAGCAAGCCACTTAAAGATTGGACGATCGACTGTTCATCATCAACGATTAACACAGATGGTAACATAAAGGGGTCCTTTTAGTAATTGTTCGAGTCTATTATTAAAAATCATTTATTAATATGGGAAAGGCTTACATTGGTTGTCCGTTGTTAGTTGTGTGTCGTCAGTTGGATGGTTGCTTTGCTAGATTAAGGCTTCAAGGCAAATCCACATTTAAATTTAATTAGATCCCAGAATCCATTCACCACGGACCACGGACAACTAACAACTGACTTAATCTAGACCGGCAGCTCGATCACGAATTTGGCACCCCTGGGCGTATTGTCTTGTACATTTATCATCCCGTTATGATCAGCAATGATGGTGTTTACAATCGTCAGACCCAAACCCATTCCGGCCTTTTTGGTGGAAAAATTGGGTTGAAACAATCGGGTCTTGTCTTCATTGGAAATACCCTGCCCGTCATCGGCAATTTCTATTCGAACCTTTTTTAAGATAGGGTCATGAGCGACACCAATCGCAATATTGCCGGAGCCTTTAATTGCACTAATCGCATTGTCGATCAGGTTAATTAACGCCTGCTTCATCTGCTGCCGATCAAGGTTTAAGACGGGAATATCACTGGTATTGTTTATTTTAAAATTAACACTCGGGTGCCCTTCTCGGTAAAGCGCCAGGGTTTCTTCGATAATCGGCATCAAATCGCAGGGAACCGGATTGGCACTTGGAAAACGTGCAAAAGAGGAAAATTCATTCACCAGATTACGAATCAGCTCCACCTGGCTGATGATGGTCTCGGTACACTCCTCAAATATCTTATCATCAACAAATTGTGCATATTTTCGTTTGAGCCGTTGTGCGGAAAGGGCTATCGGAGTCAGGGGATTTTTAACCTCATGGGCGATTCGCCGTGCGACTTCACGCCAGGCAGCCATGCGCTGACCTTTTTCCAGTTCGGTTAAATCGTCAAATACCATCAGCGTTCCCATGTGCTGCCCGGCATCGTCCTTCAGCGCATTTACGGAAATCAGAAAGCTTCTGGGCCGGCCTTCAATAGTGAGTTTTAGCGGCAATTCAACCGTGTCACCGCTTGAAAAAGACAGGTTGTCCATAATCTCATTGGCCAATTCCAAAAAGGGACCCTTTAACAAATCTTTATAGCTTTTATTCAGTATTTGTTCTGATTTGAGATTCAGCATCTTTTCAGCGGATTTGTTCATGGTCGAAATCATGCCTTTGGCATCCAGGGTAACGACACCGGCGGAAACACTTTTTAACACGACTTCCATAAACTGCCGTTTTTCTTCGATCTCAATATTCTGCTTGCGCAGCATCCGAGCGGAAAGCTCCAGTTGTCCACGGCTGGTACGAATGTCCTGGGTCATCTGGTTGAAGGATTTAACCAGGCTTCCGAATTCATCATCAGCCACCGGATCAATGGTATAGTTGAGCTCACCATCGGCGACCCGGCGGGTTCCTTCAGCCAACTCTTTAATCGGAAGGCTGATTGATCTGGCCATATAAAATCCAAACCACACCGCACAAAATAAAACCAACAAGGCCACAATCGACAGCGATATATAGTAGGTTATCTGGATCGGTTTTTTCAGCAGTTTTATTTGCTGGTATTCTGCGAATCCGCGACGAATAAACTGCAGATTTTCTGAAAGATCCGGTGGAATCAACTTGGTGGCAACCACAAAACCGGCCGCCTCATCGGGTTGCACCGCAAACGGAACCGTTGCGATGGATTTGACAAACTCACCGGATGGAATGGTTTGCGAAATGGATCGAATCCCTTCTACCGGCATGTCTTTTTGAAAATCCTCGGCCGAAATAATCCCAAAATATTCGTTTTCAAGTTTGGGCGCCAGGGCAAAGGTCAGACGCTCAGCAGTGGCTGCATATACCTCAACAGCGTCAAGATTAAATTCTCTTTGCACAATTCGAATATAATGGGAAAGGGCTTTGGGATTTTTCGGATCCAATAAATTCTTGGTTTTTAACTGATACGAAATACGTTCAAGAAAAAATTTATTGTTCTCCTCTGTGCGACTATATAAGCGCCCGCCGACCCACAATGAATTTTCAAGTGCCTGTTCGACCGGCACATCGAACCAGAATTCAATACTGGTGGTAATGAAATTGAGCGCGAAAAAGAATAGGACGATGGTGGGTAAAAGCGTCAATGAGACAAAGGCAATAACCAGTTTGGTCCGAATTTTGGCACCCAGCACATTGCGCCTGCGATCATAAATGAGTTTTACCAGGTTCCGAAAAACAAGATAAATCATCAACACCAGCAGTAGTAAATTGATGTTGATCAGGATGAACATTAACACCGTGTTGGATACGGCAATATCGGCGCCGAAATGGATGATCCTGCTTTCGACAAAGGTCAAAAGGGCAACCACAAACATAATGATCAAAATGAGAAAAAATTCGCGTTTGCGACGTTTGCGCTCTTTTTCTGAAAGCGAAGATTTTCTTTTAAATCTGGGTCGTTTCATAGCTCCGTGGTGGGCTGATTAGAAGTGGTTTCAAAACCCCATCTAAGGCCCAATGGCTGCGTTGCCCCGCGAGCGGGATTCGCATCTGATTTTAATAGATTCGGGTGCAGCACAGGCCTCCGGTAAATGCTCATCCGCCTCAGGCGGACTGCGCTTTCCCGATCGGCCTGACGCCTTGCCCTTGAACCTGATCTGAGGTTTTGAAACCACTTCTAGGTTCTATTGTATGAAACTCGGAATCATCGGTCTGCCGAGTGCCGGCAAATCAACCGTGTTCGACGCCTT
>JASFIX010000380.1:0-4936 GCA_050122435.1 Desulfobacterales bacterium | reverse complement strand
CCCCGTCCCATGATAATCACTGCGATGATGGAAATGACAGCCGTACTGGAAAACCCACTGAATGTTTCGCGGCCCTCCAAAAGACCCATTAAGGAGAGCGCCACCATGACCAGGATTGCCACCACGTCCACCCGCAGCCACTCGGTGATGAACAGCAAAATGGTGACCAGAACAACCCCCAATACCAGGGCAATCTGCAGTGTAAATTCGGGAGATTCCATAACCGGATTCTGTTTAGATAGCTAAACTTTTTAACACAGGCTTATGCCTGATTTCATTTCTGCTATTCGCTGAGGGGGAAAATCGGCTCGACGTCTATTCTCATATCCTTAACGCCCGGGATTTCTTTTACAATTTTTTCAATGTCATGGATCAAAGGAGATTGCTGTAATGGTGTGGCCTCACTTTTTACAAATACAATGCCATCCCGCGCCGATATCTTTATTCCGTGATTCAAATCTATCACAGCAGATCTGACTTCGGTCGCAAGTACTAAATCATCCATCGCCTTTTTGGACTCAGGGGTCGCTTGAAAATCCTTCACGCCGGCTGTATGACAGATAACATCCACCGCGTCATCTACGGTGATCGTATGGATATGGAGGACCATATCATAGAGACTCGAATCCCATGGATCGAGGCCGTAGAGGTGTTGACTCCATTTTCTTCTTTCCTCGTCATCTTTCTTCAGCAGCTGCAATGCCTCTGCCCAGCCAATCTTTTCCCGCTCCATTTCAAGCTTCACCCGTTCCTCTATATCCGCAATGATACGAACTTTGAGTACGTGGGATATCCCCTTCACAAAGAAATGACCAGCCAGGCCGTGATATACTATATTGTCTTTACGAAAGTGCTTCAGCAATGCGGTTTGAATGTAGGCTATATATTTATCCTTTTCATGGGAAAGCCTGTTTAAAATACCTGGGGCATCATGGATGGCTCTGATGAGCTTTATCTCCGGGACATGAAATTCTTCAGAAGCCTCAAGAATGATATCCCGAGACACACACTCATAGCCAAGCTTATGGGCAACTTTCTCTGCCACTTCTTTACCTTTGCTATATGATCCTCTTGAAATTGTAATGATTGGCATAATATACCTCCAATTTAATAATAGTTCTTGTTCCTTTGCTAATATGCTGTTCGCTTATTGAACATGACTTTCCAACACTCCCCTAGCTGTCTCCAGAAGTCCCTCGGGAAAACCAACAATGGGGTAGATCACCAGAAATCCAATGATCCAGAGCAACAGCATGGACAGCACATAAAATCCAAAGCCGTATTTTACAAAATCAATGGCTTCAAGAACCCGCTTGTTTGTGTCCGGATAAACTCCCAGTGCAAATGTCAACGCGTTTGTGGGTGAGCCCACGATAAGGAAATGGGCATACGATGATGCCAATGCCACCGCCAGGCCGATAGCCCACGGCTCACCGGCAACGCCTGTCATAATCCCCATGGGAACAACAATGGGTCCGATAAGGGCGACAGTGGCAGCATCAGACATAAAATTGGTAACCATACCGGAGAAAGCGGACATTCCGACCCATAGCCCGAAGCCCTGATCCATGCCAAACTTTGAAAGGGCGTTCAGAAAGGTTGTCGCCAGCCACAACGCACCCCCGCTTTCTTTAAGAAGAGCGCCTAAGGTCAATGCCCCGCAGTACATGAACCAAGCATTAAAGGAGATACGCCCCAAGATGCTTTCAAATTTAACCGTCTTGAACAAAACGGGTACTACCAAAGCCAGAAGCGCTGGGCCTCCCAATCCCGTGGCTTCGCCGCCGAATATCCATAGGGCTACAATGACAAGAAGCGTCCCGGCAGTAACATACTCGGGATATTTCATTTTGCCCATTTTGCGCGTCTCTTCCTTGATATGTTGTAGCCCGGGGGTAAGATCCCGGGTCGTTATCTTCTTACTGAATAAAGTCGCCATATAAAGCAGCAACAGGGAGCTGCCCAGCGGCACCAGGGGCCATCCGTAGAGCATCCAGTTGGAATATGTGATCGGTATACCGTATTCGGTAAAAAAACCCATCATGATCACATTGCGTCCACCGGCAGATGGGGTTCCGGGCCCGCCCATATTCAGGGCGAAACACAAGGAAAAAAGCAGATATTTGGCAAGCATGGGGTCGTGAACTACCTTACCTTCCGGGCTGGTAGCCCTCACCGATCCGTAATAGACGGCCATCATCACCGGCACCATAAAAGAACACATGGCGGGCGCTGACATAAATGATCCCACGATTGACATACTGATGCACAGCACGAACATGGGAACCCAGAACCCTTTGGTCCATCCCAGCAACCAGACAGCCAGACGCTTATGGAAACCGACCTCTACCACCGTCGCTCCCAGGGCAAAAACGCCCAGCATAAACATCGGTGCATCACCCGCAAATGTTTTTCCAATCATGTTAAAAGGCAAAAGCCCGAAAAAGTAAGCCATCAGCGGCATCAGAAGGCCCGTTACCCCAATGGGCAGAGCCTCTGTGGCAAAAAAGATGACGGCCATGGGTACAATCCCTAATACGATCATCGTTTTATCTGCGGCTTCTGTGGCATTATGGGCAATGTCCCAGTAGATCATCTTCTGGGCATAGCCGTATTTTTCCATTATCTCGACAAGCGAGTGGGGAGTGGGTAAACCAAATGCGATCAGTATGAAAAGGCCGGTTCCAATTCCGATCCACAATCTTTTCTTAGCGAATATACCCCTCTTCTCCCCATGCGTATCCATTAAAAACCCCTTCTCTGAGTGTCTAATTCAAATTGTCGCTGGAATAAATTTAATGCCTTAAAATACAATCCGCCTTCATCGTCAGCAGCTTTTAATTTCATCGCAAATTTTTGCGAACACATCGGACAGTCGCAATATTCCCACAATCTCGTCTTTTCTGGTCACGAGCAAAGAATGGTGATGACCCATAACCAACTGGTGCATTGCCTGGCCAAGCGTAGCATCTTCATCTACGTATTCACCCTCTGAAGGCGTATACATAAAATGTCTTACTTTTAACTCAGCTGCTTTGCTGCAGATATCTATAAATGGTTCAGCCCATAGCGCGTATTCGTTAAACATAGATTTCAGGAATTCTGAGCTAAATCCAGCTCGGGATAACACTCCATTAACCTTTATTTTCCCATATTTCGGTTCAAGCCCTCTGAGGACGTCTAGCATGCTTATCTTGCCTACAACTTTTTTGTTTCTATCAAGTACCAATATTGCTCTATGGCGGTGACGTGACGGATCGAATTCCTTTTGGGCCTTCTCCAGGGCAAGGATCGCCTCACCCAAAGTCGCTTCTTCCGGCACGATCGCGTATTCAGCAAGCTCCACCATCATGTCTTTTACAGTTATGGTTTTCATACTGAACCTCCCGGGACAGGTCCTGTATTTTTCTTTACTCATTTATGAAGCGATTCGCTCAGCTCACTCAGCATTCCAATATCGTTATTCGCTAAATGGCATCAGGTAATTAATTCCCCCACGATGCTTAAAAGGCTGGCCATGGCATTATTGTTTCGGAGAATTTTCGGGTTTAATTCTCAACAATAATGTAATGAACGATGGAAAGGAGAAGTACAGATTATTCATCCATGGCCAGCCAAAATAAAACGCCAAAAAATATTTGATTTTCAGTTGCCAACTAAACTTAATCTTCCAGTAATTTGTAAAAACCAACCATATTTGTTTAATCTTCCGCTTTTTCTGAGCGCTATCTTTCATGATTCAGCTCTTTTTCTAGTAAGAGGATCAAATGAAGTATAAGCGTCTCTGCAGAAAATGGTTTCCGGATAACATTTCTTATCCCTGCCTTTTTTGCCTCTTCAATATACTTTCTATCGCTGTAAGAGGTTGTGAGGATTTCTATTGTTTTCTTAAAGTTTGATTTAACATGAATTAAAAACTCCAGCCCATTGAGCCTCGGCAAATGGTAATCGGCAATAATAATGTCATAATTATCCTTCCGTAGCGCTTTTAGAGCCTCTTCAGGAGTTCCCACGGCAAGAAATTCGCATTCTTCAAGTTCAAAAAAAAGACTCAACGCATCTCTAATTCTTTCGCTACTATCAACCAGCAAAATTTTCTTATCTTCGATTTTACTGGTCTGATTCGCATTTGAAATAGGGCTGTTTTCAATCATTTGCCTTTAAACTGTGAAGCTTTTGTGACCAGTTTTTAATGCCTTGACTAAACAAAAAGAGTGCCAACCAAGTTAAAAATTTATAAGTATCTGTATTTAATATAAATCGACTCGATAAGGATAGGTTGCTTCAGTTCGGAGGGGATGAGGACTTGGTCACAAACGGCCAAGTTTCAGTGGATTATTGCGATATATAACTAAAAACATTAATGATTTAGCAAATGGCCATTAATGGCCATATATGGACTAAATCAGCCGAAAATCTTTCATTTTTCTGGAAAGGGTGCGCAATGGAATACCGAGAATTTCAGAAGCTTTGTTTCTGTTCCAGTGGGTTTGATCCAATGCATTGGTAATGATTTGTTTTTCATAATTTTTTACCAATTTTCGAAGATCAAAGTGGCCTTCCTCAATCTCATTTACAAGGATATTTTTACCATTGATTTGGCCTGCATTATTATTCTCTTCACGCCAGAAGGCATAAGAGTCCATTAAGTCAAGTTTATTAAGGGTGATATATCGTTGCAACACATTTTGCAGTTCACGAATATTTCCGGGCCAATCATAATTAAGCAAAACTTCTGCTATTTTGTGTGGAATTTTTTTTCTTTTCTTATCTTTGCCATATAGTATTAAAAAATGTTCTATCAGCAAAGGAATGTCCTCTTGCCGCTCTCTTAAGGGTGGCACATAAATTGGTATAATATGAATCCTGTAAAAAAAATCTTCTCGCATTTTGCCGAGTTTTACGTGATTTATTAAATTTTCATTTGTCGCAGCGA
>JASFIX010000379.1:0-4948 GCA_050122435.1 Desulfobacterales bacterium | reverse complement strand
GCAGTAACATCCCGGGAACCGAACCCAGATTCACCTTCATCTCAAAAAATGAGCAAAACCTCAGACTGTCCTCATGATCATACAGAAGAAGTCAAAGCGTTTCTATCGGAAGAGGACACCCCATTCTTTTACCCGCTGTCGGGTTTTGCTCTAATGTCTTCCCATCTGATGAATCTGTCAATAACTGAAGATGGTTCCTTGGTGATTGAACCGCCGTCCGGTTTAACATCGGAGACAGATTTGTTGATACCCCCCGATTTAATCGGACACCCGTATCCCCAAGGTCGGCAGGTTGACAGTGAGCGGTTAGGGATCGGACCATTTGAGCAATTGCAATTCAGTGTCTTACCGGAAGCGATCAACCGGGCCTTTTTTGACCCGCTTGCCTTCCGTGCCGTGCCGCAGCAAGACGGTGAGGGGCTGCATGGTAAAACTGCCCGATTATTTGAATTCTGGCAGGGGATATTTTCATCGGCATCAATTGCCCTGGGTGGGGCCTTAAACGGTCAGCCAGAATCACCCGGTATAAATGGGAATACGACCACAACCCCCCTGTTGCAGATGCTGGGAATCCCCGCTACCGCATGGGGTATAAATCCGGATGCCGGCAGTTCTCATGATCCGATAACAGAAGGGGCCCATTTAAATAGAGCGTTTTTTGATAGACTGCTAATGCCATCACAGCCGCTACAAGCTGAAATATCCGAAGATGGCAAAGTAGCCGCCGCCGGCCAGGAAGGCCGTTTATCGATCTGGGCGACCGGGCATTCAAATTCCGAAACCCTTCTGGAAGCGCAGACCCGGCAGATGAGTGAAAACGCTCAGCCGTTAAAGATTCAGGCCGCCCTCAAATCCGCTGTGGATCAACCGGTCAATCCGAATTCAGTCAACGAAGGCCTTACCGTCAAAACACCGCAGGAGGTCTTGGAATTCAAAAGCACTTTGCAAAAAAGCGAGATGTTGCCGATTCATGAACTTGGCAGCAAAATCAGTCAGATCGATGGCGACGGCAAAGACAGCGGCTTCTTATTTTCGCAGGATCAGACGGGACAGCATTTAGCCCGGCTTGATAACACCGTACCATCATCCGAAGCCGCATCGCGCAGTCTGCTGCCCCAGACCCTGGATCAAATCGTTCAAAGAGCCGTGCTTTCATTTAACAATGGGCAACATCAAATTGAGCTCCATTTGAAACCGGACTTTTTAGGGCATATTCGGATGCAGATTATTAGCGAAGGCCAGCAGGTCGCCATCAAAATGGTGGCCGAGATTCCATTCGTCAAGGATATGCTTGAAAACAATTTACACCAATTAAAGGCCGAATTGCAGTCACAGGGTCTGGATATTGACGAACTGGAAGTGTCTGTGGCCCATGACTCCCATGCAGAGCGTGATGTGCATCAAAACGCCGAAGCCACCAGGCATCAGGCAGGGAAGACCGGCACCAATTCCGATGACGGTTCTTCTGAAGCATCCGGTCAAACGCAATCCCGGGACAACGACCCGATGGCGGAGACGGCCATTGATTATTTCGCCTAACGCCTGATCGATGGTCAGATGAAATGAGGTCAATCTAAAATGATGTCCATTACACCAATAGAATCAAGCGCCCTGAGCACTGAAATCCAAACCAGTGCTGCGAATGAAATATTAGGCAAGGATGATTTTTTAAATCTACTGGTCACCCAGCTGCAGCATCAGGACCCGCTTAATCCGGCTGAGAGCACCGAGTTTACCGCCCAATTGGCTCAATTCAGCTCCTTGGAGCAGCTTAACAATATCAATGATAATCTAAAAAATATGGCGCTGTTTCAAACATCGGTGACCAACTCCCAGGCCGTATCCTACATCGGCAAGGAAATCACCGCCAAGGGCAATCGCATGCAGCTCCAAGGCGGACTGCCGGCGCAATGTCAATTTGAGCTTGAGGCCAACGCCGCACTGGCGGTGATCAGCGTTTATAATGCCAACGGCGGCTTTGTGAAGTCGTTTGAAACCGGGCCGCTGGATTCCGGCAGACAATCCGTCGTCTGGGACGGCACCGATAGAAACGGCAGCCCGGTTTCAGAAGGCCTTTACCGCTTTGAAGTGCAGGCGGTCGACGCCAATAACCAGGGCCTAAGCGTGACGCCGCTGATGAGTTCGGTGGTAACCGGTGTGTCCTTTATCGACCAGACCGCCAGCCTCATCACCGGTCTCGAGACGATTGCCATCGATGATGTCATTGCCGTTTCCGAAGTTCAGGCACCACCCCAAACCGTAACTCCCGAGATTGAAACCAACTCGAATGAACTCATAAATGGAGGGCTATAAACATGATTGGTTCATTGTTTGCCGGCATGGTCGGCTTAAATGTCAATTCAACTTCAATGACAGTGCTTGGCGATAACATTTCCAACGTCAACACCACGGGCTTTAAATCCAACCGGTCTTCGTTTGCCAATATTTTGAGCAGTTCGCTGGCCGGCAGCGTATCCAGTGATGTCGGCCGCGGGGTCCAGTTTCAGGGAACCACCCCCATGTGGACCCAGGGGACCATCGAAAACACCAACAACCCCACCGATATGGCCATCAACGGCAGCGGTTTTTTCGTCGTTCAGGATGATACCGGCGCAAACTTTTACACCCGCGCCGGTGAATTTACATTTGATCGCAACGGGGATCTGGTGAACATGTCCGGTCTGTACGTACAGGGTTATGAAGTCACCGGTACCAACCCCGACGGGTCGCTGATTCTGGGTGCCATTACCAATATCAATGCTTCCGCACAGGGTGCCTCTCCGCCGGTTGAAACCGATTCACTTTCGGTTGATGTCAATCTGGATTCGGCTACAGCCGATCTGGGCACCTATGCCACGACCACCACGATTTACGATTCGCTGGGCAATGCCATCCCCCTGACCCTGACCTTTACCAAAAGTGCTGCTCCCGCTGTGAACACCTGGACCGTTGCTGCGAGTGTTCCTCCCACTGTGGCTCTGCCGGGAGATGTCAGCATAGGGGGCGGTGGCGCCACCTTTGTGTTTGATGCCTTTGGAAATTTAACCGGCCCCCCTGCCGCTGATCCGGTTATCGATATAGCGGCGTTGATCAACGGCGCCTCACCCATGAGCATTACCTGGGATGTGATTGATGCCGCTGGGGCCAGTAACGGCAGCATCACCCAGTATTCATCCCCCTCTGCCACAACCTTTCAGACCCAGAACGGTTATCCTTCCGGCACCCTGCGGACGGTGGACGTCAATGAAGAGGGGGTCGTGACCGGATCTTATTCCAACGGCCAGCTGACACCTCTTTTTCAGCTGGTGATGGCCGATTTCCCCAGCTATTACGGGTTGACCAAAATGGGCAAAAATCTGTATTCTGAGTCTCTGGAATCCGGCCCGGCACTTTTCGGCACCCCGCAAAGCGGTCGTCTGGGCAGTATCAGCACCAGCGCGATAGAAATGTCCAACGTGGATCTGGCCGCGGAGTTTATTAAAATGATTACCACCCAGCGGGCATTTCAGGCCAATTCACGGGTAATTACCACCAGTGATGAGATTCTTAATGAACTGATTAACCTGAAACGTTAAGCTGCTTAAATGCTTAACCTGATCTGATATTCTAAAAATGGGGGGGTGCTGCGCTCCGAGCTGTGAGCAAACTCCCCCATGTTTTTAAATTTGACCGAATCGATAATTTTAAACTGATGAAGGGGTGTCAAAATGATAAAAGTTACCCGCCTAAATGACGCAACCCTGATGATCAATGTGGATATGATTCAATCCCTGCAGGCCATCCCTGAGACGGTGATCACCTTCACCAATAATGATAAAATTATGGTGAAAGAACCCCTGGAAGAGGTCTCTCAGAGAATTGTCGACTATCAGCGCACGATTTATTCAAATTCTGCCCATGAAGATTTCAAGCCGCCTGATTTTGCCTAATGGTGTTGGTTACCATGATTCATCGTCAAACTTCTGACAAATTTCGCTGAATTTTGACGTTAAAAACCGGTCCACCCCCGACCTTGGCATTTAAATCAAAATGCAGGTCATATCATGAACTCTCATCCCCCCGTGTAAGCCCGTTGAGATAGGCGGTTTTTTTAAAAACTTCAGTTAATTACCTGTCCGGTTCCCCATTTTGTAAATTCAGGATTTCTATCCTGGCGTGTGGCACAATACTTGCTAAAAATATTGAAAATAATAAGGATCCTGCGGATTCACCGGAGATTTGGCTTTGGGTACCGTATCCGGGGATGAGGGGATTCTTTTCGGGTTTTCAACGATGGCGCCCGCGCCTGCAATCGCCTGAAGCGGGACTGGCACAAGAACATTTATTTGTTTATCCGTCAAAGTAGTATAGGAGTCAACCAGTGGATATCACTACCTTAATCGGTATTTTGGTTTCATTTGGTCTGGTCTTCATTTCCATCCTGGTGGGAGGTGATGGGGCCTGGTTTATTAATTATCCATCCATCATGATTGTCCTGGGTGGAACCATGGGGGCAACCCTTTTGGCCTATCCGCTTTCTGAGGTGCTCGGCGTGTTCAAGGTTGCCAAAAATGTGTTTTTACACCGTTCTCAGATTCCGGGCGAATTGATTCCCTTGATGTCGGGATTTGCCAAAAAAGCCCGCCAGGAAGGCATCCTTTCCTTTGAGTCCCAGCTCAAGGACATCAAAGATCCATTTCTGGCCCGGGGCATTCAGATGGCCATTGACGGTATGGAATCTTCTTCGATTGAAGAAGTCATGTCAATTGAGATTGAATATCTGGAAATGCGGCACCGATTGGGATCCGAGATATTTGCCACCATGGGCGGTTTCTCACCGGCGATAGGGATGCTGGGAACCATTATCGGCTTGGTGCAAATGCTGATGCAAATGGAAGATCCCAGCCAGATAGGAGCACCCATGGCGGTCGCATTACTGACAACCTTTTATGGAACCCTGCTGGCCAAC
>JASFIX010000378.1:0-4974 GCA_050122435.1 Desulfobacterales bacterium | reverse complement strand
TCGGTTACGTTATGGGTTTTTTAAGCTGTTTGCCTGATTTTTTTAGCATAGGGCATAGGGCAAAGCGCATAGCGTAATAATCAAAAAAATTTCGTCTTCAGGTTTTATCACTCTGCGCTATGCGCTCTGCCATTGGACATTTGATCATCGACGAATATATGAATATCAAAGCATTTTAGATGCGACTATATGTCATAGGGGAAATCCACCGCCTGCTCCGCCTCAATTCTTTCCGAGGGTTGAAAATCTTTTAACGGTTTCTCTTTAACGCTGGTTGATTCTTTCTTTTCATCGGCTTTGGATTCGGGTTCTTTGCTTGCTGGCGCGGATGCGTTTTTTTCATTAGTGGCTGTCTGGGTCTCGTTCTGCGCGACGATTAGCCGGTATGGATTTGATGTGTCCGCTTGAACATCCCATTTTGCTATAACCAGAAAACCCAGCAGGACAACTGCTATAATTGCCAACCCTTTGAAACCTGTCAATGTTTTCACGACCATTACGATGTCCTGAAATATATATAACTTATTTGAAGAATATCGCTTTTAACGACAGCGATTTTGGTCCGTTATTCCATTTTCTCATCATTCCAAATGAGAGCGGACTGAATCAAGTCCGGTCTCATTTAACGTAACGACATACACGAAATCCAAGGTCCGGGCGATTGGCGTCACTGTAATCCCGAAATGCCAGCCTCAATTTGCTCATGCTGGCATGTTTCCAGCTCGAGCCTTTAACCACATGATGCTTTCCTTCGGAAGGTCCGGTAGGATCGATATCGGCTTTATTGCTATTATAGGTATAAATTGTGTAAAAGTCATGGCACCATTCCGCGACGTTGCCGCCCAGGTCATATAACTCCAGATGGTTGGCCTTGAATTTTCCCGGCGGGGCTGTGCCCGGGTAGCCGTCATTGTAACCCTGGATATATGCCGATAAAAGATTCTTGGCGGAAGTATCGGCATAATTGCCGGATGGTGTCGTCGGCGGAAAACGATTTCCCCAAGGGTATTTGAGCAGGGTTTGATTTTTGGCGAAGCGGGCGCAATATTCCCATTCAGCTTCTGTGGGCAATCGATATCCGGTCCCCATAGGCTCAACCGCCACCATACGACCGCCTTTTTTAATATAGGCAGGGGGTAAAGACTCTTTGGCGCTCAGCCAGTTACAGAACATTGCCGCCGCCTCCCATGTTACTCGAACAACGGGATGATCCCCCTGAGATAAACGCTGTCCCTTGAAGGCACCGGAGTTGTGCCTGGCTAAGAATTGTTTAAACTCCTTATTGGTTACCTCCTTTGTGCCCATATAGAAGGGTCGTTGCAAATTTATTTTTCGAAGCGTTTCGTTGGTGCGACGGCCCTGTTCCCGACGTGAAGAACCCATGGTAAATGGCCCTGGCTGGATGAGTCTTAATGCATATCCATTTTGAGCCGTGATAACTCCGGTAGGCGCCACGGGTTCTGATTTCAGGCTGCTCAGGACGATTTTAACTTCTTGCGGAAATCCGGGGCGTGGGGTGATACGGGTTCGATAGGGTTTGTATCCTTTCTTTATAATTTCCAACTGGTGACTGACGGCGACCAGTTCTAGTTTCCGCGGAACCTTTCCCTGATTTTTTCCGTTTAAAACCAGCTGGGCATCGGCTGGCTCAACTGTGAAGCGAATGATTCCCATTATCGGTTTCAAATTCACAGTCATTTTTTTCGTTTTTCCGGTCGCCACCTGAACCCTGCGAGTTGCATTTTCATAACCGGCTTTAGAAATTCGAATTTCATGCTCGCTGTTTGCTGATATTTTGATTTTTAAAGGCGTTTTGCCGACAAATTTTTCGTCGATGGTTATATTCGCACCGGAAGGTTGGGTTTGCAGTGCCAATGTACCGTCGGCAACCTCCAGCCGGATATCTTTTATGGATTGGGGTTGATTCGGCTTTACCGCCAGTTGAGTTTGCCAGGTTTTATATCCTTCGGCATTTATTTGCACCAGGTGGTTTCCTTCCGGCAATTCAAATTTTAAAGGCGTATTGCCGGCCGGTATACCACCCACGCTTACAACCGCCCCTTCCGGAATCGAACTGATAAACACATCGGACCAGCCGGGGATAAGTGCAAAATCAAAGGCCTGCGCTTCCGGACAACCGGCAATTTGCACTTCTGTTTTGATATCCTGATAGTTATCCATTTGAATTTCTAAAATCCGCGGGCCGGCTTTTACTTCAAGGTTTGATATGGGGGTGACACCAACTTCCAATTCATCAATGATGACCCGGGCGCCGTTGACCAGGGTTGATGGATCACCGGATTTATGAGTCTGTAAAGATATGCGTCCGGGAAGTCTTTCCATTTCAAATCGGATCGCCTGGCTTTTGTCTTTTCCCACCTTAAAGGGCTGTTCCAAGACAGAATAGCATTCTTTTGAGGCCTGTAGCGTATACGTTCCGGGCCGCAAAAGATAATGCCCGCCAAATCTGGGAGCAATCAGGCTGCCGCTGATGGAAATTTGATCCGGAGGAGGTTCAATCTGGATCATGATTTGTCGGGCAGTAAAAACAAACCAGGCCGCAATGATCAGCAATAGGAAGCAAAGACCAATTGTCAATCCGATGAATCGTCGATAGTGGCGGATTGGCCCTGCAACAGCTCCTCGTCGCTGTGGCCGAAAAGAAAGCGGTTTGATTTTAAACTCGGCATCCGTTTGGGTTCCAGTCGCGGGTCTATCTGGTTCGGTTGCTGTTTGCCGGGAGACGACTTCGATAATAAATTCGTTACCTTCAACCTTAAAACTTATTTTACATGAGCCGATCTCAAGCCGATCTGCATGCATCAACCAGACAGAATCATCCAATTTCCGCTGATTATATAGCACCGCAACATCCGATTGGCCGATTTGTACAAAAGGCCGCTCTTGCGACAAGCCGATATATGCGACTTCCGCTTCGGTTTTGAGATCGCTGACCTGGATGTCCGCCGTCGCACCGGCGCCAATAATAATCGGAAATCCGTCTTCAGCTAGAGTGCGTTCACCTGCGGCATCTCGAATTTTATAACGGATATTCAAATTTTAACCTCACATCTAATGGTCACCCGCAGCGTACTTTGCCCCGGTTTGATGGTGATTTTCTTGCGGACATCCTGATAGCCGTCCCGCGTTCCCACAATCGTATAGGTGCCGGGTCGCAGACTCAGCTCCCGGCTCTCGAAGCGGCCTATTTTCCCCACTTTATAAACGGCGATATCCGTAAGCGTATCGGATTCAATAATAATTTTTACCGGCGTTTGAGCAGCGCGCACGATATGCACAAGCCTCTCTAATCGTTCTTTGAGTTGTGGACCTTTGGGTTCAATTTCTTCAATTTCCTCAATGAGGGCAATGGCGTTTTCAAGCTGGAGATCGGATTCCAATGCTGCCGGCTGTTGCAGAAAAAAATTGATACGCTTGTCAATCCGGATGCGATTCTGAGCGTTTTCTTTACCCTGAGCTGCAAAAAGTACATTGGCGTCGATCTTTAAAACCTGCAAATAAGCATCTAACGCCTGTCGCCAATTTTCAGCTTTTTCAGCATCGGCCGCCTTTTGGCGATACGTTTTAATGCGGGCCAGGCGAATGGATTGATCCACCTGGGCCAGTGCGTCTTTAACTTCCTGGGACTCCGGCCTGAATGATTTGGCTTTCAGCAGTTTTGCCCGGGCAAGTTGATGGTCTTTCCGGTGAAGCGCCGTCAGCCCCTCAGACATCAGTAGCTGAAATTCTGCATCACGGATTTGGCCTTTAACCCGGGTTACCGCCTGGCGCGCTTCTTTTGATTCAGGGTCCAGGCGCAGCGCCTCCTGATAATCGGCATGGGCAAAAGCGATTTTGCCCGCTTCTTCATGACGGTTCCCCGATTCCAACAGCTGCCTGACAGCATCTAATTTTTTGGCACGCTCGAGGCTGTGCTGGGCGAATTGGTTCTCTGGATCAATCATCAAGGCGATAGAGAATTTTTCCTCGGATAGCTCACCGTTTCCTTCCTCCAGTGCCATCTGACCCTCAGCGAGCAATTGCTTTAAAACCGGCTCGATTTTGTCGACTAAAGTTTGAGCACTGGCGGCGGCGGCCGCATATTTTTCGGCTGCTGCGGTATAATCGCTTTCCAATAAAAGTCGATCCGCGTCTTTTGAAAGTTGGGTCATTTCAACATATATTTGATTTCCCCAATGCGAAACACCTTTTGCTTCCAATGCTTGATTGAGCTGCATAAATTCTGCCAGTTGCTCCTCTGCTTCTTTTTTACCAGCGGCGATCTTGGCTGGATCCGGTGCAGCTTGGGGCAATTCCTCAGGTGTTTCCATGACCTTCTCGGATTCAGGTTGATGTTCTTCACGAGTCGCCATTTCCGTCGGGCCCTGTTCAGAAGGTTTAGTGGGAAGATATTGCCATAGCCATAATCCGCCGGCCACCAGTACGATAAACGCTACAATAAGGGTAACACCTTTGATCAGGTTACTTCGCTTGGTTAGCGGCAGCCCTTTTTCGGGGGAGGGTGGCATTACCCTTACCGGGGTAATAATTTCCGGGCCGAGCGGAGCCGAATTTGATTCAGCAAAATCGGCCTCCTGCCCATCAGGCAACCGACGATGATCGACACGACCTTCCGACATGCGGTCAAAGCGGTTTTCGATCACTGCCATACTGGCCGGGCGATCAGTTGGTGTCTTTGCCAGCATGCTGCCAATTAGATCTTCCATGGGGTCGGGGATGGGGGTATCGATGGCCAGCTGCTTCAGCCGGCGGTTGACCGGAGCAGGGGTTTCACGCAAGATTTTTTCACGGGTAATATCCGGATAAAACGGCGGATATCCGGTGAAAAGCTCATAGAGCAAGATGCCGAGAGCATAAATGTCGTCAGATGGATGCGGCGAGCGACCTTCAAGTTGTTGCGGGCTCATGCAAAATAACGAACCGCCGGATGTAATTTCCAGTGCATCGTGGCCG
>JASFIX010000377.1:0-4994 GCA_050122435.1 Desulfobacterales bacterium | reverse complement strand
GAAGCCAACAAAGACGTGGCCCGCGAACTGGGCGTCCAGTGGGGCGGACTGGTGCGTACCGGCGCCCTTGGCACCGGTACCGGCTTTGGCACCGGAGCAGACAACAACGCCCTAGGCGGAGATATCGGTACAGCCGTCAACCCAAGCTCTGGAAATGTGGTCAATTTGCCGGCTCAGCCGTTGAGCGGCTTCGATCCCTTCTCGCTGGGGCTCATTTACCAGAACATCGGCGACGCCCTTCTGTCCGTCCAGCTATCCGCACTGCAGGACAAGGGCAAGCTCAACATTCTGTCCAGTCCCTCGATTACCACTCTGGACAATCAGACCGCCAACATTGAGAGCGGTGAGGAAATCCCATTCCAGACCGTGGAAGACGGGGAGGTCAACGTCGAATTTAAAAAGGCGGTGCTCAAGTTGACCGTCACGCCGCACGTGATCGACGATAGAACCCTAAAAATGTATGTAAGAGTCAATAAAGATGAAGCCGACTTTTCGAGAACCGTGCTCGGCAATCCCACAATTATTACCAAAAACGCCGAAACGAACGTCATTCAACTGGATGGCCAGACGATTGTCATCGGTGGATTGAACAAAGAAACCAGCTCAGAATCCAACACCGGCGTTCCGTTTTTCGAGGATATCCCCGGGCTGGGTTATTTGTTTAAAAGAAAAGGCAGCGACGATCGACTGGAGGATCTGCTGATCTTTATTACACCGCATATCCTTGAGCCGGCTGAACCGGGCAGTTAATCCATCCTTCAGAGGATGCGTTTCGTCGTTGATTAAAAAGGCAGGAGGAAACGAAAACCAGAAAGGCAAGTGCCTAAGGTCAAAGTGGCTGAAACGCCTGGGGTTAAAATCCAAGCAACTCTCATAAATTGTTTTTATTCACCCCTTTTGGTTGAAATCAAATTTTTCCGGCACCCCTTACTTTCCGACACCCGTTTTAGACACTCAGAAGCGCGGCCGGCATATTGAGCATATTGGATATATTCTTAATTATGACGAGAAGTGGTTTCAAAACCAGATATCAGGTTTAGGGGCTAAAAGTGCATAAAGTGAACTAAAATGCCTGAAGTGACTAAAGTTAAGGCGTCGCTGCGCTCCATCGTTTATATTAAATAGACAGAATTCCTCAACTTTAGTCACTTTAGATCACTTTAAACTTTAGCTCACTTATTTTGTGTTAATTTGCCATGGATTATTTCAGTATTATAAACTTGAAGCAGGAACCGTTTTCGAATTCGCCGGATCCCGACTTTTTCTTTCATTCCAGGGAACACCGGGAGTGTTTGCAGAAGCTGGAGCTTTCGATTCTATTGCGGCGGGGCCTGAATGTCATTATCGGGGATGTGGGTACCGGCAAAACCACGCTGTGCCGCCAGTTAATCCGGCGGTTTGCCAAGCGCGATGAAATTACCACGCACTTGATTTTAGATCCGCTCTTTGTGGACGCCCAGGAGCTGCTGACGACGGTCGGCAAGATGCTCATGGGCCCGGAGGCCAAGCTAGGCAGTAACGAGTGGCAAATCAAAGAACAGATCAAGCAATATTTATTCAAAAGCGGCGTAAAAGAGGATAAAACCACGGTACTGATTATTGATGAGGGCCAAAAAATTCCGGTTTTCTGCCTGGAAATTTTACGCGAATTTCTAAACTATGAAACCAACGAATTTAAATTATTGCAAATTATCATCTTTGCACAAAAAGAATTCGAAAATACGATAAAAAAATATGCCAATTTTGCGGATCGCATCAATCTTTACCATCATTTAAAGCCCTTAAGTTTCCGCGATACGCGGATGATGATCAAATTTCGCCTGGAAAAATCAAAAGAACCCAATAAAAAAATAGATATTTTCAGTTACCCGGCCTTGCTGAAAATCTATCGGGTCACCGATGGGTATCCCCGTAAGATCATCAATCTGTGCCATCATTGCATCCTGACCATGATCGTTCAGAACCGCACTAGAGTCAGCTCCGCACTTGTGCGCTCGTGCATCAGACGCGCTTTTCCAAAAGAAGCCCGCCGATGGAAAGGCGCGTTTGCCACTGCAGCCGTCGCTGCTTTGGCAGCGTTTATCCTGCTGTCGTTTCACTTCCGGTTACCGGACAGACTCAGGGCCCTGTGGCCGTATAATGTGAATGCCGGCCAGAGTGAATTACAGCAAAATGAGCAGACAACGGCTGCCGTTGGTCCGAATACCGCTTCTGAAGTCATGAATCAACAGGATAATACGGACGTGCCGGAGGGCAACCAAGAATCCCAAGGGACTTTAGCGGCTGAAACCGGCACTACCGCAGCAAATTCCCGGGTAGCCGTTTCCGAGCAGGAATCGGCCACAAAAGCAGAGCAGATCGCATCATTGAGCCCGGATACGTCGGATTCAGGTGACACCGATACGATTCAATCCTCCCTTGCGGGTGGACACAACGCAGAATCCGATCCCTCGGAACCGGTACTTCAAAAAGAGATCCAGCCGACTGGATCCAGTGCGCCCTATGCCCCTTTGCTGGGAGACATTACCTTGAAACGCAATGACACATTGTCGAGAGTTATCCAGCAGGTCTACGGCAACTACAATTCAAGGTACTTCCGATCTCTGATTCTGGCCAACCCTGTCATCGATGATCCCGATCGGGTGGATGTGGGCCAGACCATTTTTCTGCCGGCCATTCCGATAACCGTGGGACCAATAAATAAAAAGGCCTGGTGGATTCTAATTGCTGATAAAGATAATCTTCAGGCGGCTTTCGATTATTTGCGGAACTATCCCGAAGATGAGCCGGCGGTGCGCATGATTCCATACTGGAACAACCAGGCAGGCAATCGGTTTGCGATTATTCTCAAGGCGCATTTTTCCGATGAAGATTCGGCCCGGCAGCAGTTGAGGCACCTGCCGGCAGAGCTGACATCGCAAGGCCGCATTTTATCCGGCTGGGAAACTGACACCGTCTTTTTTGCCAACCCATTCAGTGGCCGCAGAGCGGAGCTCAGCTCAATATTAAAAAGCCGTGAAGAGGAGGGTGCGGTGCCGCCGGTATATTAAAGTGCCATGGAGTAGTGGAGTGATGGAGTCATGGAGTATTGTAATATAATAATCAATACTTCAGGTATCATTACTCCAACACTCCAGTACTCCGGTACTCCAGATGTTTAAACCGCAGAGATGACAATAAAACAACATATTACAAAGATTATTTTACTAAAAGAGGCATAAAAATTGAAAGCGCGAAAAAAATTAGGTGAGATTCTTGTCGAAGGCGGATTGCTGACTCAAGAGCAGCTCGAGAAAGCCCTGCCCTATCAGAAAAAAAGCAATCTGAAATTAGGTCAGTTCCTGGTACGGGAGGGTATCGTCAGCGAGTCCCAGATTGTGGACCTGGTATCCAGTCAGCTTAGACTGGAAAAATACCGGCCGGACCGATTTACAGTGGATGTGGAACTGGCCCAGTTGCTTTCTGCTGAAGTCGCCCATAGGTGCCAGGCAGCGCCGCTGAAAAAGAGCGGGATGCTGCTGACGGTAGCCATGACCGATCCGTTGGACATCAATGCACTAGACACGATTGAAGTGCATACCAATTATGAGGTCGAAGCGGTCATCTGCACGGAGCAGCACCTCAACCAGCTGCTGACAACGGTTTACGGAACCTTCGCCGGTATCGGCGGTGTTCTGGAAGACATGGAAGAAATGGAAATCGACAAGAGTTCCGATAATACCACCACCCTCGATGATGTTGAAGTCAGCTCACTGCAGGGTATGGCGGAAGAAGCGCCGGTGGTCCGTCTGGTGAACTCGATTCTTTCCCAGGGCGTTCGCGAAGGCGCCAGCGATATTCATATCAGCCCGGAGAAAAAATATGTTCAGGTGCGCTTCCGCGTGGACGGCAAACTTCACGAAGTGCCCGCTCCCCCCAAGGGCATGTTTCTTCCGATCGTCTCCCGTTTGAAAATTCTGGCCAACATGGATATTGCGGTTTCCAGAATTCCCCAGGATGGGCGCTTTACCGTTAAAATGAAAAACAAGGATATCAATATCCGGGCATCAACGATTCCCTCCATCCACGGGGAAAACATGGTGCTGCGCCTGCTGGATACCAGCAACAGCATTTATTCACTGGAACGCCTGGGCATGACCGAAAGCGACCGCAATAATCTGGAAAAGATGATTGTAAAGCCGCACGGAATGATTCTCAGTACCGGCCCGACCGGCAGCGGCAAAAGCACCAGCCTGTATTCCATTTTAAAGAAAATCAATCAGCCGGACATACATATTATCACGGTGGAAGACCCCGTTGAATACCGCATCGAAAAAATTCGCCAGGTCCAATTAAACCGTAAAGCAGGTATGACTTTTGCCAGCGGGTTGAGGTCCATTCTGCGGCAGGATCCGGATGTGATCATGGTCGGCGAGATCCGTGATTTTGAAACCGCTACCCTGGCCGTGCAGGCCGCACTGACCGGGCACATGGTTTTCAGCACCCTGCATACCAATGATGCGTCGGGCGCCATTACACGCTTCATTGATATGGGCATCGAACCTTTTCTGGTCTCCTCGACGATGACGGTCTCATTCGCACAGCGGTTGGTTCGAAAGGTATGCCCCAATTGCATGACCAATTATAAGCCCTCAAAGGAAGCCTTAAAAGCATGGGGAATCAACAACACCAGTAAAGCAAACTTTGTAAGGGGTAAAGGTTGCTTTAACTGCATGCACACCGGCTATAAAGGCCGTACCGGTGTGTATGAGGTAATGAGCATTAATGATGAGATCAAGGACCTGATCTTACAACGACAATCTTCGCATGCGATCCATCAGACTGCTTTAAAGTCCGGCAGCTTTACGTCCTTGAAGGAAAATGCTGCTCAAAAAGCGGTAAAGGGCATCACCACCCTGGAGGAAGCAGCCTCGGCGGTCTTATTGTAAAGAAGGTGTCAGGTGTCAGTGTTCAGGTGTCAGCAAACAGATGGCGGAATGCGGAATCTGATAATT
>JASFIX010000376.1:0-4994 GCA_050122435.1 Desulfobacterales bacterium | reverse complement strand
AAGGTTTACACCAAAAAAATTAGTTAACATAATATTCAACCATCTGCGCAGTACAGCATATGAGTAATGCCGTGTAGCCACTTCATAATTGGTATTGACCATTTTTGCCCGACGATCCGGTGATTCCAGAACTTCTTTGACTTTTAAGGCCGTTTTGCTCGTCAGGTATCCATCCATAACGATCAAATCAAATTCTTTCGGCTCGATATCCTGCACAAATGTCGCGTAGCGGTTGATCAGCAGCGGTTTTTTGAAATAAACGGCCTCTAAAAATGCATTTCCAAAACCCTCATACAAACTCGGGTAGGTAATGAAATCGGCGTGCGGATAAACATCCCAGAGGGAATTGGTTTCTTTGTGGTTTATATCCGGATTCATAGGATCGGACATATGGATGTTGACCAGGCGCAGATCAACACCGCGCTGCCTGGCGTCCTCTTTGAGCCATTCTGCATACTCCCATCCCTCGTCACCGGCTTCATGCGATATAATCAGCTTATAGCGTGGATCTTTTAGCATTTCGACCAGTTCGATCGCATGTTCGATACCTTTGCGTTGAATGATTCGTGTGGGTTGTAAAATCTTAATATCATCCGTTTGTAACCCGATGGACTGCCAGAAGGCCTCGGTCTGCTTTTCATTGATTCGGGGTGGATTTTCAAAATCGAGAACATTGGGAATGATAATAGAGGAAATCCCCGTACGCAGGGCAAGTTCTTCCTGTGCCGCAGAATTGATGACGACGTGTTCTATGCCAGGCAGTTTGGGTGGAAAAGCCATTCTGAGATAATCGCCGACGGCATTGACTGCAAAGCGGGTTCTTTCCCAGTAAAAATCATGATGGTGGGCGATGGTGGGGATCTGAGTTTCAGCAATTATTTCGGTCAGAGCAATACCCAAGGGGATATGCATCGGAATGGTGAGGATATTTTCGGCCACCAGCAGATGGATATCGAAAGACTGGATGAATTTTTTAAGCTGCTTTTTTAATAGGGTTTTTAGATCAAAAATGGCATCGGTAACCGCCGAATTGCGTCTTTTTTTTCCGAAAATATGTTCGTTAATCCATTGATTTTGTTCATTCCTAAAAAACGCTTCGGGGACCAGAAAGCTTCTTTCGGCACTGCGATCCAAAAGCCCGGCAAACCAGAAATAGTGATGTCCACATTGCTTGAAAACTGCGGCCCATTTGCTGGCTTCTAGAGTAACTCCATCTGTTCCCGCAAAACGGGTTGATACGAATCCGATATTTTTTGGCATGGTTTAAGGTCAAACTCCGTTTTCAAAGTACTGGTTGTGAGCCGTTTTTTCCTTATTTTTCGTTTACGAATACAGACTATTATCATACAATTAAACTTTAGGTCAAAAAAAACGGCAACGTCTCGCTTGTGTTAATTTTGAAAGGTATTCAGGTCAATACGAAAGAATATGCATATTTATGTTATTTAGTGTAAGCGCCATTATAAGAATTAAGCAGATGATGATATCCAGGCGGTTGATATACAAAGCTTCTTTTATCATGATACCTGTTTTTCTGGCCCTTGCTTCTGTCAACAGTTACGCTGAAGCTAACGATGATTATTCGCGCCTGCTTGAACTTATTCAACTCGATGATCAACAAGAGCCGCTGTTTGTTTTTAATGATTTCGAGGAAGAATTCGATGAGGCCAGTCATCGAGCAACGCGCCAGTACTTTAAAGAAAATCCCAGTTTGATTCAGCGCATTAAAGATAAACTTCAAGGCGGAAAGCTGCGGTGGAAACTCAAAAAACTGAAACATCGGCTGCTGTTTGTCCCTGAAAACCGAACCGAATACGCTACTTTATACAAAGACTATTGCCTCAATGTTATCCATGCGATTCTGGACAAAACTGGATTCGACAATCCGTATGACAGCATTCAAATATTAAAGCGCAGCAAACCCGTACGTCATGAAAAAAATGAAGGTGTGACTGTATATATCGTTCATAATCTTGCCAAAGAATATGTCGGCACCTATGTTTTTTCCAATCAAACCGATAAAAAAGTAAAAATTGAACTGAAAGGCAAACTTTACAGCGGTGATGTCGGCGCATACACGAGCACTTTCGTTATGGATGAAAATGGAGACATTGAATTTGTTAAGGACAAATACAGCATTTGGCAAAACAGCGCCACTAACCCCTATACGGCCTTAATGGTACCGGCTGAAGAAACCTTACATATCACCTTAAGAGAGTATACCGAAAGCGCTATTGAAAGAGCAGTTGAACAGAGCCATGATAGAGGCTCAAAAACTGTGGAAAAAATAGTGGAAGACTGGATGGCGGTTGAAGAGGCGATTGTGGGGGGTATTGTCTACCGGCTGTTACCAAGTATTCTGGAAGAATGTATTGAAGATCTGTCACTGTCCAGTATCGAAATGGACCTTATTGCTAAAAGCCAATTCGAAAAATACCGGCATCTGGAAAAAGGCATCACCATCGTGGAGGAAATCGGCTATCGGGAAGCCATCCGGATGTATTCAAAAGATCCGGTAGCATTCAGAGACCTTTTGTTATAATCGGGGCCGACCGAATCCTTTTCCATTTTTTATAGGTCTGGTGTGTGTTCTTCTATAAAAAGTTCTGAAAAAGATTACCCTTGGGTTTGTCCGGCCAGTTCATTCTACCCCGACGCACTTCGGCTGCCAGTTTGAAGCCCAACATTTTATAGATCAGCTTTGCAATGGCAAAGGCCGAATTCCGATCGTAGGGATCAGCGGATAACTCCACAACATCGAAGCCGATTATGTGTTTTTTATAAAATATATATTGTAATAAAGTGAGGGCTTCATCCCATAAAAGCCCTCCGGGCTCGGGAGTTCCCGTATTGCGAATGACACTCCAATCAAAAACATCCACATCCACCGTCAGATAGACCGGTTCCACCAGAGCATCAAGGGCGGCACTGATATCAAACTCTCCGTTTCGAAAAGCAGACATGGTGCATAGTGTCAGGTTTTCTGTTTCGACGCGCTGGGCTTCTTCCAGAGACATGCTGCGGATGCCGATTTGCAGGGTGTCATTTGTAAGTTCCCGGATGCGGGACATCACACATGCATGACTGTAAGGGCTGTTATCATACGTTTCGCGAAGGTCTGAATGGGCATCGAGTTGAATGACAGCAATGGGGTCGTAAATCGCATGCAAAGCTTTAAAATAGCCGAAACTGAGGGAGTGATCGCCACCCAGCATAACGACAAATTTATTTTGGTCAATTAAGGTTTTCGTGATCTCAAATACTGCTGCATGCATTCTTTCGGCCTTCAAAAAAATCTCAGGTGGCATCAAAGTAACGATACCCATGCGGTAAGGTTCGGCCTCGAGGATTTCATCGTACAACTCCAGGTGTTTTGAAGCTGCGATGACGGCATCTGGCGCTGCGGCCGCACCCGTACCATAACTCACCCCGCCCTCGTATGGAATCGGCAGAATCGCGACAGCCGCATTTTTGAAAGCGGTATATTCCGCCGGCGGATCAAGAAATTGTTGAGCATTTGTTTTCATCGGGCGTTTTCCAGTTTTTCAGTGAACTCCAGCATCCGAGATATTATCTCTTTGGGTGTTTTTTTCCCACAATTTTCCAGGACGTAGGCGGTGAGAATAGGAAAAATAACACTGTATTCTCCCCAGATCTGAACCAGTTTTTCTTCAGTCGCCGAGCGGTATTTTCCCCAGGTTACCGATTCGCTGAATGTACAGCCGGACAGGCTACCTTCTTTTTCAACGGCAGTGCCGATTTGAAGGCCCCGCTCGGCCCCTTCATGCTGGATTTTGAGAATTTGACTGATGGTCGGCCCGGTTTGCTGGATAAAATTCTTTGGCCCGCCGCCGCCAAGTTCAACAAAACTCGTCTGACCGGATGCAAAAACGATGGCCGCTGAGTCGAATATATCTTTTTGAGCGGAAAGATTCAGCGGATAGCCATCACGGTCCGTTACCACCAGATTCATTCCGATGGAATGATTGGCCAGAGAATCCCAGAAAATGGGAATTTGTTGCTTTGCGGCGCAAGCAACAAAACTGCGTTCCGGATATTTGCTGTTTTTCTGAACCCAGTCTCCCAATGCAAAATTAAATTCCCAGCTTGATATCTGACCAATAGAAAAATGCTCCTGGTAACATTCTTTTACGAAATTTCGGATAATTTCATCCTGGGCTTCGAGGGTTTCTTTTTCCCGGATGCCGATGTCGTAGATACGGGTATCTCCATGCTGCCTTAATTCATCATCATTATGAGTCGGCGAAATGGATTTAACCGGCAAATCGAAAGCAAAATGCAGGTCATGATAGACCTGGGCGCCGGTCGAACAGATCACATCTATAAAGCCGCCTTCCAGCAATGAAATCACCATGCCGCCCATACCGCCGGCGATTCCAGCACCGGCGATACCCAGCCAGATGGTATCGCCATCATCGATCATTTGCCGGTAAAGTTGAGCGCCCCGATAAACATTTCTGGCCTCAAATGATGTCTTCCCCAATGCATGGACAATATCAGTGATCGACATCCCCTTTGAAAAGAACGCTGGGACAATATCCGGTGCGCTTCCAAATAATGAATGGTTGTTTTTCATGATCCTGTTTCAGCTGCCGGCTGATTATTTTCGGCAGATTTGATTGCAACGCTCGGTTGAAAAAATTTTCGGTACGGGTTGGGTTTAATCCAGCAGCATTACGGCAGCGGCAACAACGGTTGTCCACAGACCGTCCTTATGACCCCGGGCAGATTGAGCGATACTGCGCGAAACAAACAGTTTGTTGCCGACCTTGTAAGCCTGTTTGCGCTCATCCCAGGCGACATTCGGATCCATTTCAATCCCCAAAGTGGATGCCAGCATGGTAGCGGCGAGATCTTCGGCAAAATCTGCGGATTTTTTCATGATTTCACCAAAGGCGTGATGCTCACTGATGTATCCATATTGATTGTTATTTTTAGGGCGTGCCAACCCAATAGCCGCAGAAATCAACCGG
>JASFIX010000375.1:0-4995 GCA_050122435.1 Desulfobacterales bacterium | reverse complement strand
TTCATTGTTCCAGAATCTCATTACCTCAAACCCTTCTGCGTTGAGCCAGGCATCTCTCTTTTTATCTTTATCCTTCAAGATGGCATGCTGGCCTCCATCAACTTCAATCACTATTCTTTTTTCAAAATTTACAAAATCTAGGATATAGGGACCAACAGGTTGTTGTCGTCGAAATTTAGAACCTTCCAATTGTCGATTTCTCAACTTTTGCCACAATAAATTTTCAGCTTTGGTGGGATTCTTTCTTAATTTTCTGGCAGCCGCTGTATACCTTTTCGGCATGATCACCCCCACCTTGCCTCCCCCATCAAGGGGGAGGGATTCCTCGATGTTCCTTGCACGTTTATGATACGGTATTGGCTGTTGAACCCTAACAACTAATAACCGTAAAAATTGAATAAATTCTGTTCGCTATGCGCAGAATTTATTTGCCCTTGAAAACCGGTTCTCTTTTCTCCATAAAGGCCGTCACCGCTTCAAAAAGATCTTCGGAGGGCAGGGCCGCTGAATTTTTCTGGGCAACGTATTGCAGCCCGGCATCGATGCCGTTGTCGCGACTGTAATTGATGACTTCCATGGTCCCTTGAACGGTTAACGGCGGGCAGGCTGCAATTTGATCCGCCAGTTTTTTAGCTGCTTTGTAAAGGGCGGTGCGATCGTCGCAAACACGTGTAACCAGCCCCATTTGCAGTGCTTCCTGTGCCGTAAAATCGCGGCCGGTAAGCGCCAGTTCCCGCGCCCAGCTCTGGCCAATGATATGCGGCAAACGCTGCAGCGTCCCTAGATCGGCGACAATGCCCATACGGGTTTCGCGGATGCTGAAGATTGCATCCTTCGCGGCCAGACGCATATCGCAGGCACAAATCAGATTCATCCCGCCGCCGATACAGTGGCTGTGAACTGCCGCGATGACAGGTTTGCGGCAGCTCTCTATTTTGTTGAAGCCCGTTTGAAGTGCCAGAATATTTTTGTACATATTGTCACGGCCGTCTGCCGAACTCTGATTGATCAGGGTGCCGGCTTCTTCAAGGTCGGTACCTGCCGAAAAGCTTTTGCCTTCGGCTCGAATGATCACAACTCGGATATCCGGATTTTGGTCAAAGTCGTCTAAGCATGCGCCGATTTCATCAAAGAAGGCCAGTCCCATAACATTTCGTTTTTCGGGACGATTTAAGATCAACCAGGCGATATGGTTATCTATTTCGATTTTAAAGTTGGTTGTCTCGCTCATAACAAATCCTTTCCGTATAAAAGCGATGTCGAATCATGTGACTGTTACATTTCCTCACGCAAAGTCGCAAAGCCCGCAAAGGAAAAACAGAATATTTGATATTTATTAACTTTGCGTCTTAGCGGCTTTGCGTGAGGCCTCTTCAACCATGCAGTTGATTTCAGGCAGCTTTTAATTTATTGCTGATTTCTTCTGCTTGAGACATCATGCGATCAAAGAGCGTTTTTATCGGCAGAATTTCTCTGGCAAAACAGATGCCCTGACCGCAGGCCAGGATCCCTTCATTCAGATCACCTTCTTCATACATTTTCTTGGCCCGCTGACCGGAAACGACCTCCAGGATTTCAGGAAAATCCGCACCGCAGGCTTCCAGATTGGTGCAATTATCAGCCGCTTGATTACGCCAGACCCGGTGGGTGGCATTCAAAGATCTCATGATCAGGGTGGTGTCCAGTTCGCTGGTGCCGATCAGTGCGTTTTTGAGGTTATCATGAATGGGGCATTCTTGCGTTACCAGAAGCCGTGTGCCCATGATGACAGCTTCAGCCCCCAGCGAAAGGACCGCCATTAAGCTGCGGCCGTCGGAAACCCCGCCGCCGCCGATGACGGGAAGCTGCACCGCATCCACCACCGCCGGCACCAGAACCAGCGTGCCGATATCGAGTTTGCCGGTGGCCCCTCCGTTTTCATAACCGACCACGGTCACGATATCCGCCCCCATATCCTGGACCTTTTGTGCATATCTTACCCCCACACATTTGTGAATCCATGTCATGCCGGCCTGTTTGAAGCGCTGGCATAATTCTTCCGGTGCCGAATGACCGGAGGTCTCTACGATTTTTACTTCTTTATCTTCCAGCACGTCCATGTAAATATTATTGTCCATCTGGCGCATGGCGGGAAACAGATTGATGTTGACGCAAAATGGTTTGTCGGTCAGTTCCCTGATGCGGTCGATTGCATCTGCAAAGGCCTCCCTGGAATCGTACATTGCCGAGGCCAGAACGCCCAGTCCGCCGGCATTAGAAATAGCGGCCACGAAATCAGCATTGCTGATCCACATCATGGTACCGCCGACAATCGGATACTTGATTCCCAGCATTTGAGTTATCTTTGTTTCAATCATTTGGGTCTCCTTTGATTATTTATTATTGAAAAATTAGCTTGAAAACAATGTTCGCTCACAGCTCATAGCTCATAGTATCTGAGGCTGGAAGGCCAGAAAGCCAGGAAGCCGGGATGCTTGACGGTTTGAAATATTCTTAGCCTCCAAGCCTTCTGGCCTCCGAGCTTTCCAGCTATAAATAGGGGATTCATATTTCAATGTCAAACCTCTTTTCAACGCCCTTAAAAAGTCGATTGACGCTGTTACTGTGCTGGAGTATGGTGCCTGCAAAACGAAAATAATTATTGAATTGAATCTCCGGCCGTTTCATTCAATCAAATGCAGTCGATTAAATCCAAAACAACAAAACCCGATCACCCCTCGGATACGATATTGGGGGTGGTGTATGCAACCTCAGCATTTTTGATCTGGGGAATCAGCCCCATATACTGGAAGGCGATGCGGGCGGTTCCGGCATTTGAGATCATATTGCACCGTATGGTCTGGTCTTTTATCTTTCTGCTGCCGTTGATCATTATAATGCGCCACTGGCAAGAATTTATCGATGCTTTAAAAAATACCCGCACCCTGCTCACACTTTTGTCTACCGCCCTGATTGTCGGTGGAAACTGGCTGCTGTATATCTGGGCGATCAACAGTGGTTACCTGTTACAGGCCAGCCTGGGCTATTATATCAATCCCCTGGTCAATGTGGTGCTGGGAGTGGTTTTTCTTAAGGAGAGATTGCGGAGATTACAGATTCTGGCCGTGGCGTTGGCTACGGTCGGCGTTATTTATCTTACGGTTTACTACGGTGAGTTTCCCTGGATTGCCTTAACGCTGGCTGTAACTTTTGGGTTTTACGGCCTGATACGCAAAGTGGCCCCGGTTGGATCACTGGTGGGATTGACCGTGGAGACCCTGTTGCTTTCAATCCCGGCCCTGGTATCTCTTTTTTATCTCGATAGCCTTGGCCAGGGTACAATTTTCCGGGTCAGTCTGAAATTGGATCTGATGTTGATGGGCTGCGCACCGCTTACTGCGGTCCCTTTATGGTTTTTTGCTCTGGGTGCCCGGCGGCTGTATCTGTCAACCTTAGGGCTGTTGCAGTACCTTGCTCCCAGCTGTATGTTTATTATCGCCGTTTTTTTATTTCGTGAGCCTTTCTCATTCGCTCAGGTGGTAACCTTTATCCTCATATGGACAGCCCTTGCTATTTACTCAACGGATTCCATGCGTTATTATCGAAATAAGACCTGATTGAGCGAAAGACGCTCAATCAGGCGTTAATCGTTATTGGTTATTTGTTATTAAAGAGGAATTATGGATACGCACGTTCGAGTCGTCGAGCTTTTAGAAAAAGAAGAAAGCTTTTGTCTGGCAACTGTTCTGGCCTCAAACAGCGCTGACAGTCGGCCCGGCCAAAAAGCAATTGTATTCCAGGACGGCGCCATCGAGGGCTCCCTGGGATCGACCGAGCTGGATTCAAATTTGGCCGGCCTGGCACAAAAAGCGTTCAAAGAGAATAAGAACCAGGTGGCTGAAATGGAGGCCGGGGTTAAGGTTTTTCTGGATATTATCTCCCCTGATGAAGAGCTAATTCTGTGCGGAGCAGGTCATATCGCCATACCTTTAGTCCAGTTTGCCCGGCGACTGGGTTTTCGGGTGACGGTCATCGACGACCGTTCCGATTTTGCCAGCCCTTCCCGTTTTCCGAATTGCAACGTCATTGCCGAAGATTTCACGACCGCTTTGCGGAATTACCATTTCAGCCCGGCCACATATGTCGTTGTGATCACCAGGGGGCATGAGCACGATGCGGATTGTTTAATTGAGATACTAACAAAGAAAACCGCATATGTCGGCCTGATTGGAAGCCGCAGGCGGGTGCGTTTCGTTCTTGAAATGCTGGCGGATAAAGGCTTTTCCCAGAAAAGATTAAAAGAAGTTTTTACACCCATCGGGCTTCCCATCGGGGCCGAGTCGCCCGAAGAGATTGCGCTGTCGATTGTGTCCGAGCTGGTTTGTGTTCGCAGAAAAGGTTCGGCTCAGGCGCGTGCCCTGAGGAATGCGGTAGGAATCGACCTATGAATGACCTGGAAATTTTTAAAAAACTATCGGAGTTAAAAGAAAAGGAAATTACGGTTTGCCTTGCCACCATCATCGAAACGGCGGGTTCCACGCCAAGAGAGCCTGGCGCCAAAATGATCATCTGTATGGATGGCACCACATACGGAACGATCGGGGGCGGTTGCGGCGAAAGTCAGGCTCGCAGTGCTGCTTTACGCAGCACACTGGTCACCCAAAAGCCCCAGATCCTTGAAATCGACCTGACCGATGATTTAGGTACCAAAGGGGGAGATGTCTGCGGGGGAAAACTGTGGGTATTTATCGAGCCCCTTTGAACGCTTTGAAAAAGCTGTAGCCGATCATATATAGTTTTTTCATGGATGGTAGATCAACAAGATACATATTATAATTGGCAAACATCAGGGCCACGCTTTCCCTGGCGTCAGCTTATTCTTGGCGCTTTGGTGCCAATAACAATTTTTTATACACTTCACCGTCTCGGTCAGCCATTGACCGGAGCGCTGCTTGCTATAGCGTGGAGCGTATGCCTTCTTGCAATTAAATACTGGCGCTCTCGACGTATTGAACT
>JASFIX010000374.1:0-4998 GCA_050122435.1 Desulfobacterales bacterium | reverse complement strand
AAATTTCTTTATAAAAACCTTTGCGGACTCTGCGTCTCTGCGGTGAGCTATCGCATTCGTCACTGCCTGCTTCAGTTCACATTAGGCACTTTTTAGCCCTTTAACCTGATCTGAGGTTTTGAAAAGACTCCCAAGGCTAATGCCAAATAGTTTCACCAGTCAGGATTACAAGATCCATGAAAGTGCACGAATTATTGCAAGTGAAATCTCGCCCGGTTTACACCCTGAGCAGCGATCAAACCGTTGATGATGCCATCAATCTAATGACCGCTAATAAAGTCGGTGCCGTGATCATCACCGAAGCCGATCATCCGGTTGGCGTATTCGCCGAAAGGGATGTCTTTCGGGCCCACATTCGAGACAAAACCGCTGCTTTTAACGATATCCCGCTAAAAGATGCGATGGCACCTAAATTGTTGGTGGCCAAAACCGGAGATGAGATCAGCAGCGTCATGGCCATGATGATTCAAGCCGATATCAAACATATGCCGGTTATCGAAGAAAATAAAATCGTCGGAATGCTGACACTTGCCGATCTTATCGAACACCAGATCAATATGCTCACCGACGAACTTCATCACCTTCGAGACTACATTGAGGACCTGCATCATGCGGGACAGGATTAGAAGAAAAAAGGAACCACGAAAACACGAAATATAGAAAGCACGAAATTTATATTATTTCTTTTTCGTGTTTTAATCCTTTCGTGCTTTCGTGGTTCATTGATATTTTATTTCCCCGATAAATCGGGATTAACGCTTAGTGCCAACCGGCTTGTTCCGGGATAGGTGAACAAGGATCCAAAATGATCAAAATTAGCATCGATGATCGCGAATATGAGGCAGAAAAGGACATGAGTGTCTTGGAGGTGGCCAGAATCAATCATATCCCGATTCCCACCCTGTGTTTCCATCCGTCTCTTAAACCCTCGGGAGCCTGTCGATTGTGCGCGGTGGAAGTGCCGGGTAAAGCGACGGGCCGGCAGATCACGATGCTGTCCTGTATCCTGAAGGTCAAAGATGGGTTGGTCGTGAAGACTCAGGGGGAAGCTGTCCGGCGCGCCCGGACGCGGGCGTTTCGAAATCTGTTGAACATGGCACCCCGGGCCAAACGCATTATCGACCTGGCAAAAGCCTATGATATCGACCCCGGCCCGCCGCCGGACGGTTGCGTGCGCTGCCGTCTCTGTATCCGGGTGTGCAAAGAAATTGTGGGGCCCGCTGCGCTGAAAATGGAAAACCGGGACAGGCTCAATTTTGTGGTCCCCATTGAGGGCCGCTGCATCGGCTGTATGACCTGTGCTAATATTTGCCCCACAGATGTGATCAGTGTGGTTGATTCTGAAAATGTCAGAACCATATCGATCCGGGATGAAATTATCGGAAAGCACCCCCTGGAACGCTGTGAAGGATGCGGCAAACTGTTCGCGACCCCAAGATTTTTAGAGCATATCCACAAGCGCACCGCCACTCACATCGACACCAAATCTCACCATACGTATTGCCCTACCTGCACCAAGCTGTTTTCAGATCGCGTCGAGACATTTAAAAAAAGACCGGGCAAGTAATCATCTAATGGTGCCGTGGTGGCATTTTTCGGTTTAATGCCGCCCTTTCTATTTGTCCCAAGATGTTTAATTTATCGTATTGGCGATATCTGCGAAAAACGTATCAACACGAAAAAATTGCCTTTCATTCGAGATCTTTCATCGAGGTCAACTGTGAATGTGGAAGCTGTTAAAGAAAATTTGATAGTCGAAAATGAGGCCAGTGGGCAGCAAGTCATCCCGCATCCTTCCTTTGGCGAGGCGTTCAAATTCTGGTTAAAGCTGGGCTTTATCAGTTTCGGTGGACCGGCCGGGCAAATTTCGATCATGCATCACGAGCTGGTCGATCAAAAAAAGTGGGTCAGCAACGAACGTTTTCTAAATGCGTTGAACTATTGCATGTTGCTGCCCGGACCCGAAGCCCAGCAGTTGGCCATATATATCGGCTGGCTGCTGCATCGGCTTCCCGGCGGAGTCGTCGCCGGTGCATTTTTCGTAATTCCGTCCATCTTCATCCTTTTCGCTTTGAGTTACACCTATGCTGCTTTCGGAACGATCCCCTGGGTGGCTTCCGTGTTCAATGGCCTGAAAGCGGCCATCATGGCGATTGTCGTATCGGCAGTGATCAAAATCGGCAAAAAGGCTCTCAAGAATGGCATCATGGTGACCATTGCCGCTCTGTCGTTTATCGCTATTTTTATTCTCAAGATCCCCTTTCCGCTGATCGTTCTGGGTGCCGGTCTCCTCGGCCTGGCCGGCCGTTATACCCTGCCGGACAAATTTGACGTCATCAAGGGTAAAGACGCCGGGGATTTCGAGGCGGGATATGTCCAGATTTGCGAAGATGCGGAAGTGTGCCACATCAATCCGTCAACCGGAAGGAATATTCTGCTGGTGGCCGTATTTGTTCTGCTGTGGCTGGTGCCGGCGGTGGTGCTGTATGCTTTCCTTTCCCAACGGGTTTTTTATACCGAAGCACTGTTTTTCACCAAGGCGGCCTTTTTGACTTTCGGGGGTGCCTATGCTGTTTTAGCCTACATCGCCCAGGCCGGCGTCGCGCAGTATGCCTGGTTGACGGGCCCGCAGATGATCGATGGTTTGGGACTGGCCGAAACCACTCCCGGCCCACTGATCATGGTGGTACAATTTGTCGGTTTTATGGCCGGATGGAACCATTCGGCGGGTTGGAACCCGGTAGTGGGTGGAATGGTCGGTTCGCTGGTCGCCACATATTTTACTTTTCTGCCGTGTTTTCTGTTTATTTTTCTGGGCGGCCCTTACATCGAAAAATTCCGCGACAATGCCACATTGTCCGCCGCCCTTTCCAGTATCACTGCAGCCGTGGTGGGTGTCGTTCTCAATCTGGCCGTATGGTTCGGGCTCCAGGTGCTCATGCCCGCCGATAGCGGCTTCAACTGGTTTGCCGCCCTCATCGGACTGGCGGCCTTTGTGTCGATTCAGTGGTTTAAGGCAGGAATAATGGCGGTTATAGCGGCCGCAGGTGTGATGGGATTTATCTGGTATCAGGTAATTCTTTAGCCCCATAGAAGCGGGTTCAATACTCATCTATGCTTTTTCTATTCCGGCAGTAATGCTGCCCCCCATCTCACCGAGTGCGGCCCAGTCTCCCTGGACGTTCCCTACAGTTAAAACGGGAACCGCCGCCTCTGGCGCATCACCGCTGCTGGCCGGTGTGGGACCAAAAAACAGGCAGAACCACTGATTGGGTGCATGCCAGCCTAAATCACCGACATTCATGACGGTGCCTTTCTCACCGGGATGATCTCCGAAATCCACACTTGGCGGCCCATAATATTCATCCCCCCAGCGGCTGCCACTCCATTCAAAAGGCAGCGCTTCAGCCGCGGCCTTACCGGCGGGCGTATCGTTGAATTCGCCTTTGAGTTCAAGATCGCCGATTTTAATCACGATGGGTGCGGGCATGTTCTTCCTTCTCCTTCCTGTTCAGCAGATAGAACCTTACAAATTCCGCTGCCTAAAATGAAGATTGGGCAAGGCAAGCAATATTCTACTTACACCGAAACGGCCATAATGTAAAATTAGATTTGCCTCAAGAAAATTGCCCAAATACCGATAATCAATGATGCAGGCAAGACCATCTTTATGGCAACGTCCTGAGCCTAAAATAAAAGACGAGGAGACAATCCATGAAACGAATTTGTCGAAAATGGTTGTTGGCGGCTTTAATCATTTGCTCAATTGCTGTTTTCATTAACGGTTGCACGACTATGGGTGTAGGTGTGCAAACAGGGCCAAATGACCAGAAGGGCTACAAGCATCCACCGGCGGCAAAAAATGGACCCCCTGCCCATGCGCCGGCCCACGGATATCGGGCAAAACATCGATATCGGTATTATCCCTCCTGCTCGGTCTATTTTGATATCGGTCGGGCAGTATATTTTTATCTGGAGGGTGACAACTGGCGCGTCAGTGTGGAATTGCCGAACCGTTTGCGGGTCAGATTGGGGGGTTCAGTATTAATAGAAATGGAGACGGACAGGCCCTATATAGAGCACAAGTACCACAAACAAAAATATCCGCCCGGGCAGCGAAAGAAAAATAAATCTAAGAAATGGGCAGAATCGACTAAAAAAAATCGTCACTAAATTGTATCTGCTGAGGACGTTCAACACCGGCAAAATTATTCGGAAAAAAATAATAGAAACCATCGAAATAAAATCCGTCAAATCCTGGAAACGGAATGTTATCGAGTGTTTTGAGGATCTAAAATTTATTTGCAAGGATTACAGTCGTACGATTTTAAGATATCCGGGCAAGTTAAACCGCCTGCTGCATGAAGAACGCATTGACCAGTCCGAATACGATGACCTCAAAAAAAGTCTGCTGAAAACCTCAGAGGCGATCAATGATATCCCGCGGACCATTATCGAGATAAAGTAAAAGGTTCCGGGTTCAGAGGTTCACAGTTCTGGGTTTTGGACATTACCGAACTTAATATATTGTTGCATTAGTTTCATTGGTTTCATTTGTTTTATTGGTTGTATTGGTTGTATTTTGACAAATCGAACCAATGGAACCAATTGAACCAATTAAACAAAAAATAACTTGCCTGAAACTCAATATTCGCACCTTTAAACGTTTGACCTTTGAACCCTGAACCTTGGAACCCTGAACCCTGAACCTTTGAACCCTTGGGGTTTAAATCTCTTTCCGAATCGGATAAACCGGCGCTTCTTTGCGGGGTTTCAGATGCACAATCAGAATGCCCGCCACAATTAACGCCAGAGCAATCAACAGCTTGGATGTAATCGGCTCTCCCAGCACGAAACCTCCCAGTGCAACCCCGGCAATCGGCATGAGAAATATAAACGAGTGCAGCGCCACAGCGCCGTATTTTTGGAGCAAGGTGTTCCAGGCTACAAATCCAAATGCGGCGGTAACCAAACTCTGGTATAAAACGGCGCCGATAA
>JASFIX010000373.1:0-5003 GCA_050122435.1 Desulfobacterales bacterium | reverse complement strand
CATTTAAGGGATGATCAAATCTAACCAAATCTATATAACTACATGTCTTTGCTTGTAAAGGCCCGCCAATCTTGATGTTTTCAAAGTACCTGACTTGCATGATTTAATTTTGTGATTAGGGTAAGAGTAGATAGAATTTCCTTCCATCAAAACGGGGCGCTGGTAACCATTGTGTGGAAAGTCGCCGGTCCTCAGAAGGCGACACCCCACCCACTTGTGTGATCATAAGGTCCAGCCAAATATTTTGCCCCAAAGCCGAAAGAAGCAGGTCTTTTATTTTTCGATGAGAACAACGACGTTGTGTGATCCGATTGCGCACAGCGTCGATTGATCGGCTTTATGCGGGGTGCCATGATGAATTCTCCCATCATTGAATTTAAAAATGTTACCAAACGATTTGATAATCGGACGATCCTGGATCGAATCAATCTGAAGATTTATGAAGGTGATGTCACCACCATCATCGGTAAAAGCGGCGAAGGCAAAAGCGTTCTACTCAAGCACATCATCGGTCTGCTGAAACCCGATGAAGGCAGCGTTTTAATTCAGGGACGCCCCATTACAAAAATGAGCCGCAGAGAATGGGATACCCACCTCGCTCAGATCAGTTACATGTTTCAGAATAATGCCCTTTTTGACTCCAAGACGGTTTATGAAAATGTGGCCATGCCCCTGATAAAATTCAACCAACTCAGCAAATCACAAGTTCGAGAAAAGGTAATGGCCCGTCTGGAGCAAACCGAACTCACGGATGTGGCTCACAAATATCCGTCTGAGCTCTCCGGTGGAATGCAAAAGCGGGCGGCATTGGCGCGGGCGCTGGTAACCGATCCGAAAATTGTCCTGTTTGACGAATTGACCACCGGACAGGACCCCATTCGCCGCAATGCCATCCTGGGAATGATTGCTGAATATAAAACGAAATTCGGCTTTACGGCCATTTTGATCAGCCATGACATTCCGGATGTGTTTTTCATCTCCAACCGTATTCTGGCGCTATACGACAAAAAAATTGTTTTTCAGGGCGCTCCTGAAGCCTTCGAGGAATTTGATCATCCTTTTTACGATGAAATCATCGCCAGCATAGAAGATTTGCAGCATGAGCTGACCGGGATGCATTCCAGACGCCAGTTTAAGGTTCGTTATCAAACCGATCTGGTGCGCAAAAACGGAAACCGCCAATTTGCAGTTGTTATTTTTGCCCTTGAAAATCTGGATCGCATTATTGAAGAACTGGGTCACACAGCCGCTCAGAATGGCATCCGAACCATGGGGGATTACATCAATAAACACTTTGGCACGGTCGGTGGATTTTCCACCCGGCGCAGAATAGACCAATTCAGTACCGTACTGCCGTTTTCGGATCTGGATGAAGCTCGGCGAATTTTAGAAGATTTTACCAGAGATTTCCGGCAAAATGGGCTGGTTCGCATTGAGAATGCTGCCAGAGAGGTTAATCCTGCGGTACGCTGCTTTGAGTTTTCTATCAGTGCCGGATTGGCCCGGGGAAATCCCGATGTCGAGTTGGATTCCATTATGGCGTTTGCCGACTTTAATCGGGAACCGATTGCGCAGTTTCAGTGCAATATTTAGGTACTAAATTCTGCGGCCCTCTTATAACCTACCTCAAGCGCTTCGGCGATGATTGCCTTAAATGCTTTTTTTTCCAGAGTAAACGTAATTTCAGTGGAAATGCCCCCCGGTGTGCTGGCTTCGCTGATTAAATTATAAGGGGACACCTGCCGTGTGTTCCACAGTTCCATTGAACCGTTAATCGTATGATAGGCGATCTTTGTTGATGTTTCCCGATCGATACCCAATCTCACTGCTGTATCTATGATCGCCTGAAAAAACAGGTGTGTTGTCACCGGGCTGCTGAGCGCGGTAACCGCATTGATTTTTTCTTCCTCCAGAATGACATATTCTCCCAGACAGGAAAAAAGCTCGATAACGTCATTCTTTTGTTGTTCGGTGACGAAGGGGTTAAATGCCAGGGCCGCAATGCCTTTACCGATCTGGCTGGGGGGATTGGGCAGGGCTCTTATCACCGGGATATGGTTTCCTAAAGCCGCATAGTTTTTCATGGGAATGCCGGCAGCCAGGCTGACGATCACTTTGTCTTTTGGAAATTTCTGCTTTCTTAATTCATTTAAAACCGGACCCACAACCTGGGGCAGAACATTGAAAAATATGAAATCGGCAGCGCTCAACGCCTTTTGATTGCTTTCGGTTGTTTGAATAGAAAATTTTTTTTGAAGCGATTCCAGTTTTTGGAGATCGGGGTCACTGACAACCAATTGACTTCCGGTCGTTTTTCCGGATCGGGTTAGATTCTCAAGAATTATGCTGGTGATGTGCCCACCGCCGATAAAAGCAATGGTGCGCTGCTTTAATGCCATTTATTTTTCTCCTTTTTGTTCGTTTGTCCCTATGTTTGACTCCAGCATTTTTTTAAATCGCCCCTCCAATCTGGCGCACGGATAAAAACCCAATTCCTTCAAATTGCCGCTAACATCAATCGGTAGCGATTGGCTTTCGACTTTTTGATTCAGGATACCACCAATTAAAACGGGGAGTCTTATTTTTTGCCGTTGCAGTGCTTCTCTTAATTGTTTTGCATATTCCAGTGCCATCCCATTGTGGGTGCTGACCAATATGGCTTCGGCGTTTTGGGTATTTGCTTCGGAAGCGATTTCGTCCGGATTTACCTCAGCGCCCATATATATCATTTCAGCGCCGGCTTCAGAGAGAAGCTGGCTGATAACCGTTACGGCATGCTCGTGCACATCGGTTGATGCGATCAGCAATCGGCGACCGCCTAAAAGGGTTCTCATTTTTGAGGTGACGAACATCTGCCGATATTCATAGAAATATTTATTTGACATTTCGAAAACATCTGTCGGTTCGATCGGTACGCGCCCTCTGATAAAATCTTCCTGGGTCTTACCGGCTCCGAACATTTCTTCAAAAACGGCCGGTCCGAGGTTTTTAAGCACAAACAGCATTTGTACCGGATCTGTAATATCGACGCCAGCCGCTTTAAGACCGTCTAAGGCGTTCTCAAATACAGATTTTCCCGCGGTGAGGATGGTGTCGCAGAATTGATAGGCTTCGCGGAAATCAAAATGACAAAAGAGTCTTCGAGCTGCCTTTTCGATTTGGCGACCGAATTTTTGGGCTTCGGCGATTTCCTCGGCTGAAGGGATTCTTAAGGCTTCCGTAACCGGCAGTGGCAGCACGGCATGGCCGGTAGGACATTCAAGCTGGGCCATAATATCCCACAGCAAATATTCTGCGACCACCCCCTGGTTCAGGGTGAAGTCCGGTGTAAAAGAAAGGGTATCACCGTAAAACATCGATCCCACACAATCGGGGGCATGAATTTTGTGCAGCGCAAATATCCAACCGGCTCTTTTTACGGGATCGGTTGTCAAACCGCCAATACAATGCGCCAGTTTGGCACCCAGAAGGTTTTCCACAATATAGTTTTCCAGATAGGCCCATCCGGCCACGGTGGCGCAATCGTAAAAAAGGGCGCCGAAACCGTCTTCCAGGTAAGAGTGCAACATTGTCCCTTTATTTCTCAGGGCTCCCATAATTGCGATGGCTTTTGCGGTTTCTGCAGCAGTTCGTGCCTTGTCTTTCCATTGCGGCACTTCATGGGCGAAAAACTGGGATAGATTTCCAATGGTGGTCACCCCGGCCTTCAGTGCCTGGATGGTGTTGTCTGTTGATGCTGGGAACCCGATCATAAAATCACCCATGTGCGGCTGGATCGGCACTGTTTGTCCAACCTGTTTCCAATCTTTTGTGGATTCCAACATGGGGCCGGTTTCAGCCGGTATGTTTTTGCGGTTCGCTTTCGGCAATCCCATGCGTCGATCCAGGCAAATTCCGGCGCGGTCCACCATGAAGCCATTCTCTTCGGCGGTATTATCGAGCAGCGTCAACGCTGCTGCCGTCGAATTCCATGAATTCATTCCAATATGGGCATGAAACATGATCGTGTTTTGCTGCATACATCTTTTTTTATATTCCAATTCAGATGCGACCCCCATTTTTTTCATAAAAGCGGTGCGACCGATCCGAATATCCCTGGCCGTTACCAGCCCTTCTTTGATGATTGTTTGGCTGGAAGGTAACGCTGTCCTTAAAATTTCCTGGACAGTTTTATGGAATTTTGAAAAATTCATTGGATTGTTTTGTTACCCTTAAACGGGATTTGATTTTAGGTTTTTCTTTAGATAAGACTGCCGGGATTGGATTGTTTTGTAAAGAAATATTTCGATACCGCTTTGAGAAGGATATAAAAATCTTGAAAATTTTCTACACAGATTCATTTGCGATTGCGCTGCCGGAAGACCATCGTTTTCCGATATCCAAATACGCCCTTCTTAGAAAACGCCTCATCGATTCAAACCTGTTCAAGCCTCAAGATTTTTACATTCCCCATGCTGCGACTACAGTAGAGATCACCCGTGCCCATGATCCAGATTATCTGCACCGTGTTAAAAACGGTGAATTAACCGCCCGGGAAGTCAGACGTATCGGGCTTCCCTGGTCTCCCGAGCTCTTTGAGCGTGCCAGGCGTTCTGCCGGAGCAACGGTCGAAGCCTGTATTACAGCCCTTGGTGAAGCGATTGCCGTGCATTTGGGTGGTGGCACCCACCACGCGTTCAGCGATCAGGGGCAGGGATATTGCGTATTCAATGATGGCGCTATTGCGGCGAGAAGCCTGCAAGCGGAAACACATATCCAGCGCTTGTTGATCTTAGACTGTGATGTTCATCAGGGCAACGGCACGGCAGCCATATTGCGAGATGATCCCGCTGTCTTTACGTTTTCAATCCACGGCAAGAATAATTTCCCGTACCATAAAGAAAAAAGTGACCTGGATATCGCCCTTGACGATGGCGCCGGTGATTCGATTTATCTGGAAGAATTGCACAAAGGCATCACGGAAGCTTTGAAGCGGGCCAAGGCCGAGCTCGTCATCTATTTGG
>JASFIX010000372.1:0-5004 GCA_050122435.1 Desulfobacterales bacterium | reverse complement strand
GCCGAGCAACCATCTCTATCATGCGCTGCAGGAAATTCTCGATATCTTCACTTCCACTCAATAAAACAATGAGCTCACTGATATCACACAACAAATGAATATGATGGCGGTCTTTTTGTTTCATCTATGAATTTTCTATTTAGAGTCCATCCAAAAAAAGATAGTTCCCATTAGCAGGGAACCACTTTCATCTTGGAGTCAGCCCGTCAATGTTTAATGATATGATTTGCAGCTACCTGATATCCACCTGCTTTGGTTTTAGTTCTTCCGGCTTGGGGATTTTGATCTCCAGCACCCCTGCCTTGTAAGTGGCGACTACTTTTCCTGGACGAATCGGAACCGGCAAAGTGAATGAGCGACGGAATTTACCTGATTTTCTTTCCCGCCGGTAGTAATTTTCCTCTTTTATCCCTCTGTCTTCATTACGTATCCCTTCGAGTATCAGGATGTTTTTTTTAACCTCAATTAGAATGTCTTCTTTTTTCAGCCCAGGAAGCTCAGCCTGTACCACAATGCATCCATCAGTTTCATGGATATCCACCGAAGGGTACCAGGTATCTAAATCGACTTCTTCCACATCACTCCGAGGCTCTGGGAAAGCTTCAAAAAACATCCGGTTGATGTGATCCTGCAAAAAAGAGAGGTTTCTCCAGGGAGTCCGTTTTACCAGTACCATACAGTCACCCTTCTATATGTATTCATTTGATTTATTTTCATTGAATCGATCAAAGCCTCTTTTTATTGAGCTTTGATCCAAAAACAACAGCTAAATTATGAAATAGTTGTTTAATACACTATGGGATACCTTGCACCAATACCGAAATAGGATTCACCATTCCAAAGAAATTCCTGACACCATTTTATCTCTATGAGTGAAATCGAGCGCAGGCATTCGCTACCTTCAAAATCTGAAGTCTTTTTATCAAATGCGTTTGAGCGAAATAATAAAATTGTTCCCGGTTTGAGCGAATATATGGTTTCGAAATATAAACCGCTTTTACTGAAATTTAAGACCCTGGCAGGATGAAAAATCTCCTTTTCATAATGGAATGTCGTTCGATTAAAATACGACCATTTGATCCTGGCATCACAAGCATGTCGCCTATCTTTTCTTTTTTCGGCATCTTTTGCCATTGAATCACCGTGACCAATTCGACCCTGTGCATTCATGACCTTCAAAAAAGAACACCTCCGGCCGGGCAAATAATCTGGCTTTTAAATAAGGCAACAAATGTGCCAAAATAATAACCTGTTGAAATCTATTAGCATTCTTGATTTATCCGAAATCCGACCGGAACTTTGTATTCCGATTTCAACGTCATTCGTCTGACACAAATAAGATGATATCTATTTTGTTGACATTCTGGCTTTAGATAGTAAAAGTATCCAGCTTATCGTTCAGCGGATCTTCTGAATCGAGGCGTCAAATGAAATCTATTCTGGTTACCACCTCCGAATCAAAATTGTTAAACACAATACGATCTTGTTTTCCATCGGGTTATCGTGTGGATCTCGTGTCTACAAAGAACCAAGCAGTAGACTTACTGCCCAAAAGACGATATGATTTTATATTCATTGATATAGACATCCTTTTTGAAGAAGTTTCGGATGAAAATTGCCAAGAGGCGGTGAAGCCTTTCCGGCAGATATATCCCACAATTGAAATCATCATTATGGCCCCTCATAATCAGATACGCAAAGCGATAAAAGCAGTGAAGGCCGGTGCAAGTGACTATCTGCCCTATCCGATTGACCCGGAGGAAGTGAAACACATTGCAGAGGGCATAACCGAATCGATCATCAAGGAATCGGAATTGAACTATTTGCGGGATCAATTCTGGCATGTTGATTCGCTGGAGCTTGTTCAGACAAAAAGCTCAAAAATGCGAAACGTATTTGACAAAATCCGTTCTGTTTCACCGACCAAAAGTACGGTTTTGCTTACGGGAGATACGGGAACCGGCAAAAGTGTTCTAGCGCAACTGATTCATCAGCACAGCAACCGTCGCGATGCCCAGTTCATCAGTGTCCATTGCGGCGCAATCCCGGACACGCTGGTCGAAAGTGAAATGTTCGGTCATGAAAAGGGCGCTTTTACCGGGGCCATAAAAAGAAAACTCGGCAAGTTTGAGATTGCCAATGGCGGAACCATTTTTCTGGATGAGATCGGAACGATTACGCCTTCAGCCCAGATCAAGCTATTGCAGGTTTTGCAGGATGGGACCTTTCAACGCGTGGGCGGTGAAGAGACCCTTAAAACAGATGTCCGGGTAATAGCCGCCACCAATGCAGATTTGAAGAAAATGTGCGACGAGGGACAGTTTAGAAAAGATCTGTATTACCGACTCAATGTATTTCCCATCGAAATACCGCTATTAAAGGAACGATTTGAAGATATACCCCTATTCATTCATACCTTCTTAAAAAACTTAAATAAATTTTCATTAAAAGAAATAAATGCTGCTCATCCGCATGTATTAGATGCTTTCAGCAGATATTCCTGGCCGGGTAATATCCGTGAGTTGGAAAATTTGATCGAACGCGCTTACATACTGGAAACATCAGATCAGCTGACGCCGGAAAGCTTTCCCAACGAACTCTTTGACTCCGAATCCACTCCCGTATTTATTCCATCAAGTGGGGACCTGACATTGACCGAGGCGCGACAGCGGGGTGTTGAAGAGGTTGAACGAAATTATTTGAAAGACGTTTTGACCCGCCATAAAGGAAAGATCGGTGATTCGGCTAGGACAGCCGGTATCAGCACCCGTCAACTCAACAAGCTTATGAATAAATACGGTATCAGAAAAGAAGAATTTAAATCCTTGTAACCTCTGATTGCAGCCTTTTTTTATTAAATCAGAACCGGTGATTCCGAGAACCGTTAATTTCGGAATTCAGATTTCCTATTCGTTGTTTTCTTTTAAAAGGCCACTGATTTGTGGTCTTTCTCTTCCAATTTGTATCCATTTTTCACTTACCCTTTTTCTGAATTTGGGAACTGGTAGTTCCCATGATGATTTGCCAAATTAAATATTCTATATAAATTCAGTTGGTTTTGAATTTGGCACGGTGGTTGCTGTAACACTGTGTCAGCAGCCTTTTAAAAACGGGCTTCAAATGGAGAATCGAAAGCCATGATGATTTGTATCGAGGGTTTAATAATCCCTGCCAGCTGGGATAATAATGGCAACGTGGTCGATCTGGCTATTGCGACGCGCGATGAAGAGGAGTATCTGATTGCCGATAAAGACCAAGTTGCCAGATTAATACAACTTTTAAGACAGGAGGTCGAGATTAAGGGGATCTTGCGAACCAAACAAGGAAAAAGAATTATTCAAGTCAAAAGATTCCGCAAGCTGGATACAAAGTCTAACACAAACAAATTTTTCTCTAACTGCAGTGCCAACAGCCTGCACAATGGATCATGGAGGAACGCAAAATGGCAAAAAACATGAGGAAGATCTTTTTAGGAATTTTAATCGTCAGCCTGTCCGTATTTATTTCAGGAATTGCGGTGGCCGGATCACAAATCAGTATCTCGGGTGTTATCAACGAAGACGGTCAGCTGGTCGACAATAACGGTATGACCTACGATATTGCCGACAATGATGAGGGCAATGAAGTTATGGAGATGGTTGGTCAGAAAGTTGCCGTTAAAGGAACGGTGATGGAAACTGAAGGAACAAAGATTATTACCGTAACCGAATTCAACTTGCTTGAGGAATAAGGCCGCTAACCAATTTATCGTAAAGAGAGGGGGGAATTCCCCCTCTCTTTTGCAAAGACATCAAAGGAAATTAACAGATGAAACTGATGAACTGGAAATTCTGGAAAACAAATAATAAAAATGATCAGGGATTAAATCCAATGCCCTCAAAATTGCCGAAACCTAAAGATCTACCGGATCGAGTTGGAATTCATTTGGTGACGCAGTTAAAACTGGATCCGGATTGGGTTTGGACGTTGAAGGGGGTCGTGCGACCCACAACAGAAAAACACAATTTTGAAATACGGATTTTCGATCCCGAAGAGGCTTTCCTCAGTGATGTGATAGTTACAGATTTTAACGCCTTAGAAGATTTTCCGGAATTAATCCTGTTTGAGGGCTGTTTTAACAAAAACACCGGCTGGATCGATATTAATAGGACCGCGGATAAAGCCGCCTGAGAATTTTAAACGATCTGTAACTGAATCCAAGCTCATGAAATGAAGCTTTTTACCAAATTATTAGAAGGGGAAGTGTCCTCTTTTTTTTGTTATGAAAAAACTCGAGTTGAAAAATTGCGAACATGGAAGAGGCGTCTTTGCAAAGGAGCCCATTAAAGCCGGTGATGAGATCTTGAAATTTAGAGGACCGGTAGTGGTGATCAATGATCTACCCCGGCCTTATACAGCCGAAAATGACTATTTTCTTCAAATAGGGCAAGATCTATTTGTCGGGCCATCCGGCGAGATCGATGATTATGTAAATCATTCGTGCGAACCGAACAGCGGAATTAAATTCGAGAGCGACTGCATCAAACTGGTCGCCATTGCTCCCATCGCCCCAGGCCATCAGATTACATTTGATTATTCCACCACCATGCACAAATTCGACTATCAAATGAATTGCGCCTGCGGTTCGAATAAATGCAGGCGGCGGGTAAAAAATTTTATTGAGCTTCCGGAGGAGACTCAGGAAAAATATATCAAACTGGGAATTATTCCCGATTATATCTTAAATCACTTTGATCGGTAATCAGCCTCTCAATTTATCGGACATTCATTGTTTATTAAAGACGCGGACCGGATGACACAACGCGATCGGGGCATTTGAAGCGGGAGACGAGGAATGAATAAAATAATTCCCAAACGCATGTTTTTCACCAAAGGGATAGGCTATCACCGCAACCAGCTGCAAAGTTTTGAACTGGCGCTTCGCAGCGCAGGAATTGAAAAATGCAATCTGGTCTATGTATCCAGCATCCTGCCGCCGGATTGCCAAATCATTCCAAAGGATTC
>JASFIX010000371.1:0-5040 GCA_050122435.1 Desulfobacterales bacterium | reverse complement strand
TCTTTCTGGTGATCTTGTCCACCGCCATTTTGTTAAAGCGCGGTTTCTGCAGCTGGGTGTGCCCCTTCGGCCTGCTGACCGAGTATTTAAATCGGCTGCACCGCTTTATCTTCCGAAAAGACATCAAGGTTCCCCGCTGGCTGGATTACCCGCTGCGCGGTTTAAAATATCTGCTGCTTTTCTATTTTATCTGGGCCATCATCATCAAAATGAATGTTCGCGACCTGGACCACTTTATCTACAGCCCTTACAATATGGTGGCGGATATTAAAATGCTGCACTTTTTTACCGATATCTCCGCTTTGGCGTTCTGGGTGCTGGTGGCTTTATTGGTTTTATCGATTTTAATCCGCAATTTCTGGTGCCGCTACCTCTGCCCCTATGGTGCCCTATTGGGCGGACTCAGCTTTATCAGTGTCTTTAAAATCCACCGCAATGATGCCACCTGCACCCAGTGCCAGCAATGCACGCGCACCTGTCCGGTGGACATAAAAGTGCATAAAACCGCCGGCGTCATTTCTGATGAGTGCCATGGGTGCCTTAAATGCGTGGCCGTTTGTCCTGAAAAAAACACCCTGTATCTCTCAACCGCAAAAAGATCCGGTATTTTAAATCCGCTGCTTTATGCGGCCGTCATAGGCCTGCTTTTTATCGCTGGCTCGGTTATCGGCAGATGGACCGGCCACTGGCAGACCAGCATCTCAAATTATGAATATTCCTTTCATGTGGCCCATCTGGACACCCCGTTTTATCAGCACAACCGCGGTCAGGTGCCGGTATACAATAAACAGGCCTGGATGTTGATGATGGAAAGAATAAAAAGGTCCAAGAAGGTCTGGCGTAAGGGAGAGCGGTTAAAGGACTAGCGTCGTGCGGTGAAGATTATTGAGTTCTAGCTGCCATGTGGTTTTATAAATGTCGAAATTAACTGAAGCTACCGAATAACTCGCGACAGGCGTTCAACTCCTTCCAACAAATCTGCCTCCCCGTAAAAGGCGAAGCAGAATCGCATATAATTACGCAAGCCCGCGGCGCTTGAAAACTTGATTCCGGGCTGAAAACCCACCTGATGTTTGTTTGCCTCGGCAAGCTTGATTTCGGCATCCGTCCCCTCAGGCAGATAAGACCAGATAAAGTAGCCTCCATCCGGATCCGTGTAATTTATTAACGGTATGTGTTCACGGAGTGCTTTACTTAATTCGACCATACGGTTGTGGTAGGTTTTTTTTAGGAAATTCAGGTAATCTTTTTGCAAACCCAGTTCTATCACACTTTCCACGATGCTGGAAACAAACGGATTCAATCCGCCGCCACTGTCCAGATAACCACAGACGACAAACGGTTCCAACAGCGACGGCTTGGCCTGAATCCATCCCAGCCGCAGTCCCGGAGCTAGAATCTTGGAAAAAGAGCCCAGTGAAAGAACCCGCGCCGACTTATCGAAATACGTCATTGGCGGCGGCGGCGTAGCCGTATATGCCAATAATTGATAGACTTCATCCGCGACAATAAGAAAATCATGCTTTTCACTTAAACTGACGAGTTTCTCCCGTCGGCTGGCAGATAACGTCACACCCGCCGGATTGTGAAAAGCCGGTATCGTATAAATAAAAACCGGTTTGTACTTTACCAGGTTTTTCTCAAGGGCATCAATCACCAGTCCATCCTCATCAATGGGCGTGCTGATGACCTTGAGCCCATAGTCAGCGAAGATACGCAAAGCCAGAAAATAAGAAGGCTCTTCGACAAACACTGTGTCGCCCGGTTGGGTGTGAAGCGCACAGATTTGATCCAGCGCCTGAGAAATTCCGGCAGTGATAAAAAGATGGTCCGGATCGACAGCTTTTTCATAATGCGTGCTCAAAAATTGAGCCAATGAATTTCTGAATTTACCATTGCCCTGCTGCATGCCGTATTGCAATATGGTGCGGTCTCCTTGCCGCAGCCGATGCCGAGCTGCCTCTTCCAGCTGCTCTAAAGGCAGAATGTCGACATGGGGTTGCCCGATCCCAAAATCTATCCAGCCTTCCGGAACACTGATTTGAGCAACTTGAACCTTTGCCATTGTGCCTCCTATACCGATACCGTGGTTTTTTTAATGCTGCAGCGTAAGAAAATTTCAGTGTGGTGTCAAATGATCATAATATCATTGCGATTTTGAAACCGATTCTATTCAAACAGGCCCATTAATTTCTTAAGCCTTTTAACCGCCCTGGGAAGAATCTCACCAATGCCCTCATAAAACCTCAAATGCGCATGAGAATCAAAGGGGGTCTCACCCTGGTTGATGATCACCAGCCGGGCACCGGCCATGAGGGCTTTTCTGGGCATTTCTGCTGCCGGCGTCACCACCAGACTGGAACCCACGACCACAAACAAATCAGATTTGTGCGAGTGTTCAAAGGACAGCGCCAGATCTTTTTCCGGCAAGGATTGCCCGAAATCCACCACACTGGACACCAAAGATCCGCCGCACGCACAGCGGCTTTTGGCGATCGCCTGATCGATCGTCTGCTGGCAGCGGGTGCAGCGCAATTTCGTCATATTGCCGTGTAGTTCGGCTAACAGATCGGGGGGTATGCCCGATTTCAGGTGCAGGTTGTCCACATTCTTAGAAATTAAAAATTTGAGCTTTCCGATTTTTTGCAGTTCAACGATGGCCTGGTGGCCCTTGTTGGGCGCAACTGAATCCCACGAGACAGACATCGATCGGGGCGGCAATCCCTTGTCCCGCCGCGTCCAAACCCCGTCCGGTCCCCTGAAGTCAGGCAGTCCCGATTCCGTGCTGATGCCTGCACCAGTAAAAAAAACCGGATATTGCGATTCGTAAATATACTGGGCCAGATCTTGAATTTTTCTGTCGGGTTGTTCGTCCGATTTGTGTTTGTTCATATGGCTTTACCGGCTTTCACTCTCAAAAAGGTTGGACTCCCCTTCTGTGTTTACCACATCGGAAATTATATGGCTACAGGCATTCGCGGGTTCGATTGGCTCGAAAAGGCATAATGCGTCATCTCAAAAAATGCTGTTAGACACAACCGTTTGACCAATCAATCCAGCTCGTATTTGCTGCAACATGCTACCAATCCGGAAGAGTGTTACCCTAGTGAATTGTTTGTTCCCATAATTGACACAGAGTTCTATTTACGATATTTCTTCTTCACCTTTTAAGGTTACTTCCTAATTATTCAAACTGTTAACCCGAAAATGGAGGGCATATCAATGAAATGCCCAAAGTGTCAGTTTGAAAATCCTGAAGAGATGAGGTTTTGTGGCGGATGCGGGAAAAAATTGGAACAACTCTGCCCAAACTGCAGTTTTTCAAATCCCCCTCATTTTTCTTTCTGCGGTAATTGCGGTCAAGATATAAACATCCCTTCCGTCAAAACGATTAAAGATCTATCCGTAGATGAACAAATTCAAAAAATTCAACGCTATCTTCCCAAAGGACTTACGAAAAAAATCTTATCCCAAAAAGACCGCATTGAAGGTGAGCGAAAAAGGGTCACCGTGATGTTCTGTGACATGGAGAGATTTACGACCTTATCCGAATCATTAGGCCCTGAAGAAGCTTATTCAATTATGGACCAAATTTATGAAATCCTTATCCATAAGGTCCATGATAATGAAGGCACCGTTAATGAAATGACGGGTGATGGTATCATGGCGCTGTTTGGTGCCCCTATAGCGCTGGAAGATGCCCCGCAAAGGGCGATCCGCTCAGCTTATTCCATTCATCGCGAGATCTCCAGGTTCAGCGAAAAGGTTAAACAAAAGGAAAATATTACAGCACCCATCCGGATGCGAATTGGTATTCACACCGGTCCGGTTGTTGTCGGAACATTAGGGAACGATCTGCGAGTCGAATTTAAAGCGGTTGGAGATACAGTCAACCTGGCTTCCAGAATGGAAAGTTTGGCAGAACCCGGGTCAATCTATGTTACTGAACAAACATTCAAATTGACAGAGGGTCTTTTTCGATTTGAGGCGCTGGGGAAAAAGGAAATTAAAGGCAAAGGAGAACCTGTTAGCGTGTATCGTGTCATCGCTCCTAGCACCCGCAAGACTCGGTTTGACGTGAGCGCTGAGAGAGGTCTTACGAATTTTGTCGGAAGAGAGCGCGAGCTTGAGCTTTTGATGGATGGATTTGAACGCGCCAAGTCCGGTAATGGTCAGGCTTTTTCAATTATGGCCGAAGCCGGGGTCGGAAAATCCAGGCTTTTATATGAGTTCAGAAAGGCGATTGCCAACGAAGATGTGACCTTTTTGGAGGGAAGATGTCTTTCTTACAGCAGAGGCGAAGCTTATCATCCCGTGATTGATATTCTCAAGGCGAATTTTGATATTCAGGAGAGAGATGGAGATTTAGATATTAGAAAAAAAATATCAGCAGGTCTAAAAGCCTTAAGGGCTGATGAATCCTCAAATCTCTCTTACCTACTGGAGTTATTATCATTAAAAGAAACTATTTTTGAAAAAACAGGCACGACGCCTGCGATACGGAAAGATAGGATCAACGAAACATTAAAACGAATTTGTCTCAGGGGCTCAGAGGTCAGACCGCTTATCATGGCTTTTGAAGATCTTCACTGGATCGATAAAAGCTCTGAAGATTCTTTGAAGAATTGGTTGAACAGCATTTCTGCCGCGCGAGTCCTGCTGATATTCACTTACCGCCCGGATTACGTGCACACATGGGGTGCCAAGTCTTATCACAACCAGGTTAATTTAAACAGGCTTTCCAATCGCGAAAGCCTCAAAATGGCCTATCATCTTTTGGGTACGCGTAAGCTCCATAAAGATCTTGAAGAGTTTGTTCTGGAGAAGACTGAAGGCGTCCCTTTTTTCATAGAAGAAACGATAAGATCACTAAAAGATCTTAAAATTATTGAAAGAAAAAACGGCACATATGTTCTTAAAAAAGATATTCGTGACGTAACCGTTCCTTCCACAATCCATGATGTGATTATGGCAAGAGTCGACGCCCTCCCCGAGGGTGCGAAAGAGATGCTTCGGACAGGATCCGCCATCGAGAGGGAG
>JASFIX010000370.1:0-5058 GCA_050122435.1 Desulfobacterales bacterium | reverse complement strand
ACCTATACTATCGTTAAAAGCTCATTTGCACCGAAGGCGGCTGAGACTCACCATGATAAGTAGCCTTCAGTTTCTTTGACAAACTATGCAACTCCGAGTTTGCCAGTGCGGCCACTATTTTCTTGACCGTCTGAGAGTAATGCCCCTGATCAGTTTTTATCAGAGAATGGCCTTCCAACTTCTTCTTTAGCTCAGCAATTCGCTAAGGATTAAGATGGAGATGCCTCTCAAAATGGGTCTGATTCCTTATCGCCGGAAGATGGTTGTTGTCTTTGTCGAGCCAATATAATGCAAAGGAGGGCGCCATGATTAAAAAGATACTGTGGTCATTATTGGGAATTATCATCGTAATTATTCTTTATTTCCTGCTCTGGCCGGTTGCCATCGATCCGGTCGCATGGAAGGCTCCACCCAACCCGGGCTATACCGGTTCATTCGCAGTAAACGAACGCCTTAAGGGGATTGAAACCTTTGAAATTGCCGGCAATCACGGTCCCGAAGATATTGCGCTGGACAGCCAGGGGCGTATTTACACAACTTCTCACGAGGGACACATCGTGCGCTTAAACGCCGATGGTTCCAATCCGCAAAACTGGGTCGACACCAAGGGCAGGCCTCTAGGCATCGATTTTGACGAAAAGGGCAATTTGATTGTGGCAGATGCCTTTCGCGGTCTCATATCAATCGCACCGGACGGCTCAATTTCGGAATTGGCGACTGAGGCAGACGGTCTGCCGATCGGCTTTGCCGACGATGTAGACGTGGCCGCAGATGGCAAGATTTATTTTTCAGACGCCTCAACCAAGTTTCACGCAAAAGAAAGGGGAGGGCCTTACGAAGCGGCGCGGCTTGAACTAATGGAGCATGGCGGCCACGGGCGGTTGCTGGTATATGACCCCGCCACCGGGGTAGCCAAAACACTATTGGATGGTCTGACTTTTGCTAATGGTGTTGCGGTCAGCCACGATCAAACTTTTGTTCTGGTGAATGAAATGGGAAAATACAGGGTCATTCGCTTCTGGATTGCCGGTCCGCAAAAAGGAAAGTCTGAAACCCTTATCGCATCGCTGCCTTCTTTTCCGGACAACATATCAGCCGGTCTTGAAGGTCGCTTTTGGATCGCCTTCGTTTCCCCGCGCAACCCGCTAATGGACAAACTTTCAAACAGGCCCTTTATGCGAAAGGTAATCTGGCGGCTGCCCAATTTTATGAGACCCAAAGCGGTTCCTTATGGGCATATCATTGCTATCGATGGCAGCGGGAAAGTCGTGGCGGATCTTCAGGATCCTGATGGCAGCTACCCGATCAACACCGGAGTGACGGAAACGGAAGATTATATCTATGTGGGCAGCCTGGTTGCACCTGTTCTGGGCCGTCTAAAAAAAGAAAAGATTGGCCTCTGACAAAAGCTGTTTTCACTTCAGCCCGGCTTTTCTTAAATCATTCTGTTGCGCTTCCAAATACTTGGGATCTTTGTAGACACTGTATATTCTATTCCATTCAAGGGAAAAGCCGGGAAATAGGCGAAGTAATTCATTTAAAGCATCACGTGCCTCTTGTCCCAGTCCCATTCTCATGTAATTCAGCGTCAGCATTAGATAATGGACCCAAATAACATCTCTGTTTCCAAGGCCTTCTGCGATGCTGCGGTATTGTTTAGCCAGAGAAACAGCCTCCTCGTACCTGCCGAGGCAATAGTGGCACATTGAAATCTCCATTAAGAACCATATATGATCAACTGATAAATTTGGTTGGAGACGCAACGCCTTTTTGATCATATCAAGTGCCTCCTCAAATCTTCCCGAAAAACGGTAGATATGCGCCATCATAGCATGGACGTCCGCATGATTTGGCCCTAAATCGATTGCCCTCTCCCCATAGGTAATAGCTTCCTCGTGCTGCCCTTGATATAGATGAATAGCGCCCAGTATGACATGGATATCCGGAATAGAATCGTCTAACGCAAGAGCCTTTTGGCTTATTGAATATGCCTTGCTGATGGAGTCGGTGAGAGATTCAGTCCATTGAAGTCTGGCTTCAAGCCAGTAAATCGAAGCCAGGATAATATACGGTGCCGGAAAATTTTCGTCCAATTCTATGGCTTCATTTGCCATTTGGCGTGCCAAAGGAAAACCATCTTTTAAAAGATTAAAATACTTAACTGCCTGCAAATACTTCATGTAAGCCTCAAAGTTGTCCGTCCCTTTCCCATAAACCCGCGCTTGCTCTCCTTTCGTTAATTCAACTTGTAGAGCCGTCAGGATTTTCATAGTAATATCATCTTGCAAAGCAAAAATGTTTTTCAGTTCGCGGTCATAGCGCTCTGCCCACAGGTGGTTACCTGTAACGGCATCCACTAACTGAGCTGTGATTCTAACTCGATTGCCTGCCTTGCGGACGCTGCCTTCTAAAACATAGCGAACCCCCAGATCCTTGCTCACCTGTTGTACCTTTACAGACTTATCCTTGTACGTGAAGGTCGAATTTCGGGCGATCACAAACATTCCGTGAATCTTTGAAAGTCCAGTGATGATTTCTTCGGTTAGTCCGTCACTGAAATACTCCTGCTCAGGATCGCCACTCATGTTCACAAACGGTAAAACCGCTATCGATGGCTTGTCCGGAAATTTAAGCTCCCTGGTTTTCTCTATAGAAACACCAGATGGTTTCATCAGAATAAGATAGGCTCGAATCGGTTCGGAAATGTTTTTCACCTGTTTCTCACCCAGGTATTCATACCCCATTTCCATTGATAGTTTGTTTTTGACCTGCTCTTGCACTGTCCCGGATATGCATATGCCCCCGGCTTTTGCCAGTTTTTCCAGGCGTGCTGCAATGATGACACCATCTCCGTAAATTTTGCCACCGTCTTCAATAACATCACCCAAATTGATACCGATGCGAAATTCCATTCGCTTGTCATTGGGCAATTCGGAATTTCGAGTATGGAGTTCTTCCTGAATTTTGACCGCACACTCTGTCGCATCCACAACACTGCTAAACTCAGCCAGCAAATTGTCACCGACTGCATCCACCACTCGACCTTTATACTGTTCGATGAGCTCGCTCATCAATTTTTTACTATCCTCTAAATTCCGAATGGTCGATGCCTCATCTTCCTGCATAAGACGGCTGTACCCAACAGCATCCGCACTGAGGATGGCGCTGAGTTTGCGTCTGGCTCGCTCTTCGGTCATAGGTGACCCCCATTCTTTTTGACGATGAATACAATAGATAGATCGGGAAAAATTATCGCTAAGAAATGTGCTTTCGGATGTGAATCGGTTCCACTCGAAGTGTAGCTTCAGATTAGTAATTCCCCTATATATTATTGATCAGAAGGGGTCAAACATATTCGACTGGGCGATTAAAGAATAACAGGCTGCCATATTCGGGCTGAGGCGCGCAAAAATTGGCTTGCGCCTGAATGTTTCCGGAAAACGAATGCCGCTTGAAATTTAAAGTGCAAGTTTGATATGTTACCCAGAGCACTGAAGCACTTAACCTTGTTTTTAGAGTTTATTGCCATAGGAGGCGGTCATGTTGAAACGGCTGAAAATATTCGGTCTGACGACATCCATCTTTATAGTGGCCAGCCTGATCATCACGGCTTCGGCTGCAGCCGGGCAATCCGCCCAGGAATTTAGACAACAGAACGGGTTGCTGACTTATGCGCCTCCAGTGTGGTTTAAAGAAGGGTACTTTATTGCCCGGGAAAAGAATCCGGCTTTCGTTTTCGGGCCGGTGAAAGATTTCGTCCGGGCTTTAGGTGGCAAGACAACATGGTTGATCGAGGATCTGGAATTAAAGCGGCTCGAGCGGACCTCGGCAGACGGAACCCACCCTGAATATTCGCTGTATCTGGAGGCTGTTAAGCCTGAACATACCGAATACTGGGTTTTTGTGGTGCTGCCCTATGAAAGCGCCGGGGAGTGGTTTGATGCCAGGCGCGCATATCATGGCAGAAAGGCTGAGAATTATTACGGAAAAACCCAGGATATGCTTGAGCGCGCCCTGAGTCAGGGCCTAAAAATCAAATCAGAGCTTCGCTTTCTGATAGAGAAAGGAGATATCAGTCTGGAGTCGCCCGAAGACCTGATCATGAACAGATATAAATTCAAGCCGGTTTTCGACCTGAACACGGGTCGCCGGCTGGATTCGGCAGCCAGGACCGAGTAGCCCATATCGAGGGAGGTATGAATCATGTCATTTAGTTGTGATAAAAGCGAAAAACTCAATCGCCGCGGCTTCTTTAAAAAAGCTGCAGCCATCGGATTGGGAGCCGCAGCAGGCGGCTCCTCCCTGTTAAGAACCCGCCAAGCCTCAGCCCAGATCACCGTTCCCAAAGAGCCCGTATCCCGCAGACCTTTTGGTCGTTCAGGCATCATGGTCTCTACCCTTTCGGTGGGCGGGATGTTCGATCTTCTAAACAATCAGCTGGTACTCTCAAAGGCGCTTGATTGGGGCATCAACTACTGGGATACGGCTGAGGGCTACGGAGGGGGCCGCAGCGAAGAAGGCATCGGCCGCTGGTTCACCCGCAATCCGAATACCCGCAAGCAAGTTTTTCTGGTGACCAAACTTTCCAGGCGAAGAGGCAAAAATTTCACTCCCCGGCTGGAGGAGTGTCTCAAAAGGATGAACACCGATTACGTCGACCTGTTATTTGTCCACGGAATACGCGGTATAAATGAGATGGAATCCAGCCTGGAATCCTGGGCACAGGACATGAAAAAGGCCGGCAAGATAAAGTTATTCGGCTTCAGCACCCATTCCAACATGGAAGCGTGTCTGCAAGGGGCAGCCAATCTTCCGTGGATAGACGGCATCATGTTTACCTACAATTATCGCCTGATGCACGAGCCCCGCATGAAAGCTGCTGTTCAGGCCTGTTACGATGCCGGGATCGGGCTCACTGCCATGAAAACCCAGGGCGGCGGCCCGGTCAAAAGCGACACGGAGTCGGAGATCAAAATGGCGGGCCGCTTTATGCAAAAAGGATTTTCAGACAATCAGGCAAAGCTCATGGCTGTATGGCAGGATAAGCGTATCGCCAGC
>JASFIX010000369.1:0-5059 GCA_050122435.1 Desulfobacterales bacterium | reverse complement strand
TTTTCGTCCGGACTTCTCATATTCAAGGCCCAGGTCAAGAATCCGCCGGCCTAAGGTATTCTGGGCCTGGAAACCGACCATCAGGACCGTATTTTTGGCATTGTGAATTTTGTAGCGCAGGTGATGAAGGATGCGCCCGGCTTCACACATCCCGGATGCAGATAGCACAATGTGCGGTTTGGTTTCGTGGTTGAGAGCGATGGACTCTTCTACCGATCCGACAAAATGGATTTTGTCCATTGAAAACGGATTTTTACCTTTCTCCAGAAAGACATTGTGGGTTTCTTCATCATAAACTTCCGGATGCTCTCCAAAAACCTTAGTAATTTTAGTCGCGAGCGGACTGTCGACGTAAATCGGCATTCGCGGAACGTCGGTTTCATCATAAAGCTCATGCAGAGTGTAGAGCAGCTCCTGGGTGCGGCCGTATGCGAATGCCGGTATGACAATCGACCCACCGCGCTTATGGGTTTCGATGAGAATCTTTTTTAACTGCGGTTTTAAATCCTGAACCGGCTCATGCAACCGGTCCCCGTAAGTACTTTCCATGATCAGCAAATCAATCTGTCGATCTTCTTCAGCAAAATCCATCGTCGGATCTTTAATAATCGGTTTATCAAAACGCCCAATATCACCGGTGTAACATATTCTAAAATCACGGCCGTTTTGCTGGGCGCGGATCAAAGCGAAGGCCGATCCGAGGATATGGCCGGCATCGTAAAAGGTACAGCTCATATTCTTACCAATGGAAATGGGATGCTGGTAGGGATACCCGTCAAACACCTCAAGGGCTTCATCGGCATCCGCAATGCTGTATAGCGGTTCGATTTTTTCCAGATGGTAGCTTTCGATGATTTCGTTAATGGCCTCCAAGTTTAGATCATGGCGGTTTTTCTTTAAAATTTTCCTTGCTTCTTTGTTTTTTCGATTCCCGCTTTTTTTGCCACCTTTAGACGAACCCTTCCGGGTTAGGGCATTACGCGCGGTTTTATAGTTTAAATAGTTCGCATCGGATTCCTGAATATGCGCGGAATCGCGCAAAAGATATTCACTGGCCGCAGCCGTGGCGCGCGTACAGATAATCCGGCCCTTAAAATCGTTTTTGGTCAGCAACGGTATTCGGCCGGAGTGATCGATGTGGGCATGGGAAAGCACGATATTGGTAAGCATACGGGGGTCAAAGGGGATAACTTTGTTTTTTTCGGCAGCTTCTTTACGACGACCCTGAAACAGTCCAGCGTCCAGGATGACCCGGTCTTCCTCTGTGGTCAAAAGGTGCATCGAGCCGGTTACTTCCCTTACCGCACCATAAAAAGTCACATACATCTTCCACTCCTCTCTTTCTCAGGTTCTGGGTTCAAAGTTCGGAGGTTCAAAGGTTCCCCCCTTCGCCTCTTAGAGGCTTCGGAGGGCAAGCAGGGTTAGTGAGCTATCTCAAGATTTTTGCCATTCCGCATTCCGCAATCGACTCGGCTGAGCTCGTCGCAGGCCGAATTCCGCATTTAAATAATTTGGTGTCCTTTTGCGGTTAGAGCATCGATCGCTCTTGCAAGATCCTTTTCTTTAACCATGAAATAGTCTGTATCAAAAGTCGATATGACAAATACCGCAACACCGTTCTCTGCCAGCGGTTGGACCAGAGAAAATATAATGCCTATTTCAGCAAAGTCTAATAGCCCCTGTACTTTAAAACATCGCCAGCCGGTTTCGCCGGATGTTCCCGGGGCAAGGCAGGTCTCCGGGCAGACAACGGTCAATTCCGCTTCGGTGCGGGTGAACGAATAGAAGCCGGTCTCTCCAATCCAGTCCGGCAGCGGTGCCGTGGGTTCGAAGCGGCAAACGGCCATCCGGTGAGGGAGGATTTTCAGTGAGAGTTTTTTGAGCTTCATATTTTATTTCAGTGAATGTTTTCTTAAATCCATCGTCAGATAATCGTTACTCTGGGCACCTTTTTTCTATTTTTTTACCACGAAAACACGAAATTTAAAAAGCACGAAATCTTTTACATTTTTCTATTTTCGCAATTTCGTGCTTTCGTGGTAGTTTTTAAATTCAGTTTTTCAGATGCGGCCGCAGCACTTCATCCCGAGGTCTTCACTTGGATTGCAAATCTATTTTCTTGCCCACAAAATAAGCATGCCCGATCGCAACCAACCAGCAACTGACAAGTCCGATCAAACAGATTTTTTCCACCCCCCATCCACCGGCAACATCCCGGCTGAGCAGCTCTTTTAATGTCGCAACATCCAAGGCATTATCCGCCAGCAGAGGTAAAATCTGATCAGTCAGCCGGTAGACGCGTTCGACGACACGGTAAGTGACAACTCCGAATGTGACGGTTGCTAAAAGGGCCAGAATAATTCCGGAGGTCATTCGTCCTAAAATGATTTGTCCGAGACCCGGATATACCAGTCCTGAAAGAAGCATTCCTCTGGTTGAAGCTTTCATTTCCTTATATGTTGTATTTGATTTAAAAAAACATACAATATATAGTTACAAATATCAAAGATGAAAATTAACGAACCCGTAAAAAGTCGAATCCAACAAATGTAAGGTGTTTCGTGTTTTGTGTTAGTATAACATCCATGATTTTATATCAATCTGTCAGAATACTATACACTCTCGAAAAAGATTGATTTTCTGACCTTTTACAAAATCATCGAAATTAATATAATGAAAACAACCCGAACAAATATGCTCCTGGCGGCATTAAGCGGCTTGCTGTTGACGGGCGCATTTCCCAAAATCGAATTGGATTGGCTGGCCTGGTGTGCGCTGGTTCCCCTGCTGGTGGCAATTTCAAATCTTTCCGGCCGCCAAAGTTTTCGGCTCGGTTTTATCACAGGCCTGGTTCATTATCTGTCACTGCTCTACTGGGTGGTGCCCGTCATGCGAACTTACGGGTATCTTCCACTATACTTGAGCGTCGCGATTCTGTTTCTCTTTGCTGCGGTTCTGGCATTTTTTCCGGCTGTATTTTCCATGACCCTTGCCGCTATCGGCGTCACACCCCTGCGGTGCCTGATCACAATGCCTTTGCTCTGGGTATCGCTGGAATATATTCGGACTTTTATCTTCACCGGATTTCCTTGGGCATTGCTGGGGCACTCACTGTATCTAAGGCATCATTTAATTCAAATCGCCGACATTTTCGGTGCATATGGAGTTTCCTTTTTAATCACCCTGGGTAATGCGGCCGTTTTTCTGGCCACCATGTATATCAGCCGCAGAATGTGGCACAGCAGACCGGTTTCAAAGACGCTGGTGTTCGGTGCGTCCGTGCTTTTTATCGCAGGATTCCTTCTAACGTTGATCTATGGCATATGGCGTATTAAAGTAACCGATCATCTGATGGCCGCAGCACCGACTGCCCGTGTTGCGGTTATCCAGGGTAATATCAACCAAGCTGCAAAATGGGACCCGGCATTTCAATCCGCTACCATCAAAACCTACCACCGCTTATCACTATCGGCAAAGTCAGAAAAGCCCGAGCTGATGGTATGGCCCGAATCCGCCACGCCGTTTTTTTTATTTTACGACAAGCGTCCGACGGAAAACGTACTGGCCGGGATTCAACAGGCTGACATCGATTATCTCATCGGCAGCCCGTCCTTTATACGTCAGGACGAAAGGGTCACCTATTATAATAGTGCCTACCTGATCAGTCCCGTGACGAAAAGCATCAGCAAATACGACAAAGCCCACCTGGTTCCATATGGTGAATATGTTCCCTTTAAAAAGTGGCTGCCTTTTTTAGGCAAGGTTGTCGCCCAGGTGGGTGATTTCCAGCCGGGGACATCCGGAAAGACACTGCCCTGGAAACAAAATGGCCTGGGCGTGCAAATCTGTTACGAAATTATTTTTCCCGGTCTTTCCCGGGCGATGGTAAAAAATGATGCCGTCTTGCTCATCAACATCACTAACGATGCGTGGTTCGGCACCACCAGCGGACCTTATCAACATTTTTCAATGACCATATTTCGGGCAGTTGAAAACCGGCGGTCACTCGCGCGGGCGGCCAACACGGGTATCAGCGGTTTCATCGACCCCGTCGGACGGATTTTAGCCGCAACCCCGTTGCTCGAAGAAGCCGCGGTCACCTGGGCATTGCCGTTGATTTATAAAAAAACCTTTTATACCCGTTTCGGGGATCTGTTTGCTCTGGCTTGCCTGGCAGGTACAATTTTTGTTATACTATCGAAGTTTGGCAAAAATGCGTTTAGATTAAAGAGAGGTTAGCCGGTTGTCCCGTTACCCGTTAGCCCGTTAAAGCTGGATGACACCTTATTTTAAAACCGGCCAACCGGCTCAACTGGCTCAACTGGCTAACCGGCTAACTGTTATGAGGAGGTAAATAAAATGTCTGTGGAGCTTAAACAAAACCTAAAGGATCTTAAACAAAAATTGGTAGATCTGCGGGGCTATCTTTGACCTTGCAGGTAAAGAAAATCGCCTCGCTGAAATCGAGCAATATATCGCCAAAGATGGATTCTGGGACAATCCGGAAGAAACCAAGCCCATCCTGAAAGAGCGCACATCCCTTTCAAATAAAATTGAAAAATTCAAAAAGCTGACAGACGATCTGGAAGACAACGATATTCTGCTGGACCTTGCAGTCGATGAATCAGATGAAGAGACCCTGGCCGAAGTCACAAAGCAAATTACCAGTCTGGATCAGAGAATTGCGGCCCTTTCCCTGGAGCTGATGCTCGACGGTGAAGACGACAACAAAAATGCCATCGTATCCATCAATGCCGGCGCCGGTGGAACCGAAGCCCAGGATTGGGCTGAAATGTTATTTCGCATGTATACCCGCTGGGTGGAGCGCCGGGGGTATCGAATCGAGCTGATTGATTTTCAGCCCGGAGATGAAGCCGGGATAAAAAGTGTGACATTTACCGCCGATGGGGAAAATGCATACGGCTATCTAAAGTCTGAAATCGGGGTTCACCGCCTCGTCAGAATATCGCCATTCAATGCCAGCGGCAAACGCCATACCTCTTTTGCTTCTGTATTCGTCTATCCCGAACTCGACCAGGAAATCGTGGTGGACGTTGAA
>JASFIX010000368.1:0-5059 GCA_050122435.1 Desulfobacterales bacterium | reverse complement strand
CGGTTGCGGGGGGCTCAGACTAGTATGGAGGCGTTTCGCCCCTATGCCGGCAAATTCTCCGAGGTGCTGGGCAGCCTGGCTCAAAGAGCCGGGGAAGAGTCCAATCCCCTGCTGGTGCCCAAAGAGGAAGTTAAAAAGGTGCATGTGGTACTGTGCACATCCGATCGGGGGCTTTGCGGCGGATTCAATGCGAATCTAATCGATAAGGCCGATGAGTTTGTGAAAGAAAAGGACGCGGGCGGCATTGAAATTTCTTTTACCAATTTTGGCAAAAAGGGTCGGGACTGGTGTCGCAAAGAAAAATTGCAGATCGACACCGAGCATTTAGGTGTTGTTGGCACACGTTTTGGATTCAATATCGCGGCGACGGCCGGCAAAGCGATGGTGGATGCCTTTTTAGAAGGCACCTACGATGAAGTCTATCTGGTGTATGCTGAATTTGTCAGCATGGCCAGGCAGCTTCCGGTTTTGCAGCAACTGCTTCCGATTCCGCCGATTGTCGCCGAAGAAGAAAAAGAAGCTGAAGAAGCCGGCGCCTATATGCCGGAGCATATTTGCGAACCTTCAACAGATTCCCTTCTCGGCGATATGCTGCCCAGAAATGTTTATGTTCAGATTTACAGCGCTTTACTGGAAACATCCACCAGCGAGCATGCCGCGCGCATGATGGCGATGGACAATGCCACCAAGGCCTGCAGGGACATGATTGAAAATCTCACGCTGATATATAACAAAGCCCGGCAGGCAGCCATTACAGCGGAATTAATGGATATTGTCGGAGGCGCTGAAGCGCTTAAAGGATAGATATTGTTAATAGTTATTTGTTATTTGTTATCAGTTGGCATCAACAGCAGGGAAATTCAATAACGAATAACGAATAACGAATAACGAAGATAAGACGGAGGTTTTTCGATGGGAGAGAACATTGGTAAGATTTTACAGGTATTGGGACCTGTGGTTGACGTTGAATTTGAGCAGGGGAAACTGCCGACGATTTATTCGGCGCTGACCATCAGCAATCCCGCCATCAGCGATGATGCCGATAATCTTGTGGTAGAGGTTGCCCAGCATCTCGGCGATAATGTGGTTCGGACCATCGCCATGGACGTCACCGACGGCCTGGTCAGAGGGATGCCGGTTAGAGACACCGAAAAACCCATCATGATGCCGGTCGGCGAGGCCGGTCTGGGACGGGTTCTCAATGTGGTCGGTCGACCCGTTGACGGTCTGGGGCCGGTGAGCCAGGACAAAATGATGCCCATCCACCGTGAAGCTCCTAAATTTACCGAACAGGATACCACTGTGCGGGTTTTGGAGACCGGGGTTAAGGTTATTGATCTTCTGGTTCCGTTTCCACGGGGGGGTAAAATGGGCATGTTCGGCGGCGCCGGTGTCGGCAAAACCGTTATCATGATGGAAATGGTGCATAATATCGCCATGCAGCATGGCGGTATTTCGGTTTTTGCCGGAGTGGGTGAGCGTACCCGTGAGGGCAACGACCTGTATCACGAGATGAAAGACTCCGGGGTTTTGCCCAAAGCCGCGCTGATCTATGGGCAGATGACGGAACCACCCGGTGCCAGGGCGCGTGTTGCGCTCTCGGCATTGACGGCCGCTGAATATTTCAGGGATGAAGAAGGCCAGGACGTGCTGATCTTTATCGATAATATCTTCCGTTTTACCCAGGCGGGTTCAGAGGTTTCGGCCCTGTTGGGACGGATGCCTTCCGCCGTCGGATATCAACCCACACTGGCGGTCGACCTGGGTGAGTTGCAGGAGCGCATCACCTCAACCGACAAGGGTTCCATTACCGCCGTGCAGTGTGTATATGTGCCGGCAGACGATTTGACCGACCCGGCGCCGGCAACCACTTTTGCGCATCTGGATGGAACCGTGGTTTTGTCGCGCCAGATTGTCGAGCTGGGCATCTATCCCGCGGTGGACCCCCTGGATTCTACTTCACGAATTCTGGACGCTGCTTATATCGGTGAGGAGCATTATCGGGTGGCGCGCCAGGTACAGCAGATTCTGCAAAAGTACAAAGAACTGCAAGACATTATCGCCATCCTGGGCATGGAAGAGTTGTCCGACGAAGACAAAGTTACCGTGTCACGGGCCCGGAAAATTCAAAGATTCCTGTCCCAGCCCTTCCATGTTGCCGAAGCGTTCACGAATAAACCGGGCGTTTACGTAAAGATCGAAGATACCGTCAGGGCATTTAAAGAGATCTGTGAAGGTAAGCACGATGACATTCCCGAACAGGCCTTTTACATGCGAGGCGGTATTGAAGAGGTTATTGAAGCTGCCAAAGAAATGGCTGAAGCCGAGTAGATTAAAGCACTGATTAGAGGAGACAGAACCAAAAAAATCAAATCTACCACGAAAGCGCGAAAGAACCAAAACACGAAAATGAATTATAATATTTCGTGGTTTTAAAAAGTATTGCCACAATTCAATTTTAAGGAACGATTATGGCTGAAAATATTCATCTAGAAGTGGTCACTCCCGAAAAGATTGTCGTCAGTGAAGAGGCTCAGATTGTGGCCTCTCCGGGGTCGTTGGGAGAGTTTGGTGTTCTCAGCGGCCACACGCCTTTTCTAACCACCCTTAAAACCGGTATTATTCGCTACACCGATGCGAATGGAAAAGAGCATTACGTATTTGTGAGCGGTGGATTTGCCGAAGCGCTGCCGAATAAAGTTACGGTACTGGCCGAATCTGCTGAGAGAAGAAGCGATATAGATCTTGAGCGGGCCAAAGAAGCCCTGGCACGCGCCGAGAAGCGACTGGCCGAAGACCGCGCCCGGGAAGAGATCGATTTTGCCCGGGCCAGAGGCTCATTGGAGCGGGCTACAGTGCGCATCCGTATTGTCGGGTTAAGTTAGTAGAATCAGCTGAATTGAGTGTTTCGAGCATTTGTGAACAAGGGTAAACCAGTGAATTGGGTTTGCCCTTTTTATTTAATGAGATTAAACTAGGGTCATGAATATGGAAATCGCGGTCGTCATACTGGCGGCGGGTTTGGGGACCCGCATGAAATCAAATAAAGCCAAGGTGTTGCATGAGGTTTGCGGCAAGCCCATGATTAATTATGTCGCCCAAGCGGCCAGAAAAATTGCCGGCAACAATGTGGTCTTGGTGGTGGGTAACCAGGCGGATAAGGTCCGACAGACGGTTTCAAAACTGGGCACCTTCAATTTTGCCTATCAGAAGGAGCAACTGGGAACCGGCCATGCGGTTTTGTGCGCTTTGCCTCACATTCCAGATCAATGCAGGGAAGTGGTGATTTTGTGCGGAGATGTACCGCTGATAAAAGCCGGTACCGTTCGCGCGCTGATAAAATCGCATGCGCATGAAAAAAGAGATGTTTCTGTTTTGGCTGTTGAACTGGAGGATCCTACCGGTTACGGCCGCATCCTGCTGGATGAAAACAGACGGGTCCAGGGTATTGTTGAAGAATCCGATGCAACCGGGCAGCAAAAGCGTATCCGGTTAATTAATACCGGTATTTTTTGCGTCAAAAAGGAATTTTTATTGCTGGCGGTGCCGCAAATTAAATCCGACAATGCCCAGGGCGAAATATATTTTACCGATATCGTCAAAATCGCTTACAACGAGAAAAGGCATATCGGCGCGACTGTTGCAGGCAATCATCTTGAGGTGACCGGTATCAATACGATTGATGAGCTGAAAAAAGTCGAGCGCGCCATGAAAACCCCCCAATTAATATAGCTTGACTTTTTTTAACATTACAGATTATATTGGAAAAAATATTCGTGAGGTTAAGCCTTGGATAATGCAATCATTTCTAGCCAGTTCAACGATATCGAGATAAAAGTTGCACGGTTGATAGAGATTTGTAAAAAACACGAGGCTGCCAATTTAGAACTCCAAAATAAAATTAAAAGCCTAGAGGAGGAGCTTTTAGGTAAGATCGAGGCGGAAAAAAGCTATGCGCAGGAAAAGGCTTTGATCCGGTCAAAGATTGATAGCCTGCTGGTCAAAATTGAGGAAAATATGGAAATCTAGTGTGCACGGTTAAAGGGAAAATGACTGTCAGGTAGAAATTTGAAAAAGCGGAAAACGGAAAGCAAAAACAGGAAAGGCAGAATTAATATTCATTGGAGCAACTTGTAACCATAGAGCTTTTTGGGCAGCAACACACGTTTAAGGCCGATTCGGATGAGAATCAGGCCAAAGAAGTTGCTGATTTGTTAGCCAAAGAAGTGTCACGGATTAAAAGCCAGCAAACCGGTGAATCATCGGCGGCATCAGACTTCACCACCCTGATGCTGGCTGCACTGAATATCGCTCATCAAAAACTGGAGTTGGAAACCCGTTATTCGAAATTTTCACAAGATTTATCGGAACGCTCGCAAAGATTGATCCGTCAACTGGATGAGTACACCTTATAAATGAGACAGGTTTTTACAAGTTGAAGATGAATTGCCCCTCAAGATGGGGTGCGACATCGCTTTCCGACGACCTTTAGCGCATCTTACCCTGAAATTACCCGGGTGTGAATCAGGGAAAGATTCAGGTCGGTCAATTATCAAATAATCTGATAAAGTTTTGCCCCTACCGTGTTCGTGATTGGGAGCTATTCTTTGACCCAACAGCTATCTTCTGGGAGCCTTCGCTGGTTTCGGTGTGCATGTTCTGCTGTTTCAGAAAAGCCTGATGAAGCTAAGAGGCACCCACTTTGAACCCCAGGTTCAAAGACCTGCCAACACGACATTTTGGTGGGGGTCTTTTTTTGGTTATTGTCATATAGCATCCCTCGCCGCTATTTCGGCTTGGTAAAATGATGAATGCGTTGTTTTTAAATTCCCGATTATACATCTAGAATCCTCATTCAGCGGGTTTGCCGGCGCAGCCCATCTTTTTCCGCTTCGAAAATCCTTGCCCAACAAACAAAAGAACCTGTTTATGAAACGGTTTGGGTCCATAAGGGCTAGCGTTTCACTAGCGCTTAGTCCATAGTCCCTTTTGATCGTATGGAGAGTGGGATATGAGTGTATTAAGTATTATCGTTGCCATAATTTGCTTTGGCGTCGGT
>JASFIX010000367.1:0-5060 GCA_050122435.1 Desulfobacterales bacterium | reverse complement strand
ATACAAGAAAAAGGATGGTCAAACCGTTCATCTGTGGACCACTTTCAGTGCCGATCAAATCGATTTTAATTTTAAAAGCCTGGACGTTCTCGAAAAAATGATTGATGTTCTGCTGTTTTATGCCGATCAGGGGGCGACCATTTTAAGGCTGGATGCCATCGCCTATTTGTGGAAGGAAATCGGCACCAACTGCATTCACCTGTCTCAAACCCATGATATGGTAAAGTTGTTCCGCGCCATACTGGACCTGGTGGCTCCGGATGTGATCATTTTAACGGAAACGAACGTTCCCCATGATGAAAACATCAGTTATTTTGGTGACGGCCAAGATGAAGCCCAGATGGTCTATAATTTTACCCTGCCGCCTTTGTTGTTTTATACAATGGTAAAAGAAGATGCCACCGTCCTGTCACAATGGGCTAAAGGACTTTATCTGGAATCTGAAAATAATACCTTTTTTAACTTCACGGCCTCCCATGACGGTATCGGTGTCCGACCACTGGAGGGTATTTTAGACCGTGCCGAACTGGATAGTTTGATCGAAATTGTAAACGCTAACCAAGGGCAGGTCTCCTATAAACAAAATCCGGATGGTTCTGAGAGTCCCTATGAATTAAACATTACTTATGTGGACGCCATTCTGGCAGACACATCCTCGATCCGTGCCGATAAATTTCTGGCCTCTCAGTCCATTCAATATGCCCTGCCGGGCGTACCGGCCACCTACATCCACAGCCTGCTGGGCTCACGCAACTGGGTGGAAGGCGTCAAACAAACCGGCAGAGCCCGGACCATCAATCGTGAGAAACTGCCGGTTGGAAAGCTCACTTCAGAATTAAATGATCCGGATTCTTTCCGCGCGCGGGTTTTTTTCCCGTATTTGAATTTAATCAAAACCCGAAAAAAGCAGAGTGCCTTTCATCCCAATGCGGGATTTGAAATCCTGCAAATCGATCCGAAAGTTTTCGGGATCAAACGATACAGTAAAGACCAGACGATTTACGCTCTCACCAATATTTCATCCAAACCGGCTTCCATTTCTATTGTAGGAACGACACCTATCGATCAAACAACCGATTTAATCACCGGCGAAACGGTAAAACCAGCGGCAATTGATCTAAATCCGTATCAGTACATGTGGCTTGAAGAAAAAGGCGAAAAGATCTAAACATGAAATTAATGATGTCCAAAATAAATCGGGCCGGTTGGCATAGTGACAGAAAACTAACGCTTTATCTTTTAGATACGGGAGTAATGGAGTATCTAAGATTTCGGAATGCAGATTGCGGATTTCGGATTTGGAATGTCCGATTTATTGGATCTTTCAATCCGCAATCTAAAATCCGCAATTAATTTTGCTCCAATACTCCAAAAGTAACTTTGTGACAGCATATTTTAATGTCTTAACCGATTATCAACTTAAGAGGTATACTGTACATGACCACAAACAAATGGACTGAAAAAGCAAAAGACGGTTTCAACACTTTAGATGTTTCGGAAAAGTATATTCGCTCTGCCCTGAAATGGCTGGAAGCCTGGTTAACCGATCCGGCCTTCAGTGAATATGTTCCTCAGATTCAATATTTAATCGAAACCGGCCGGTGGAATTTTTTGCTGGATTCTTTTTACCAGGTCATCCCCTTTGGCACCGGCGGCCGCAGGGGACTGGTCGGTATCGGACCCAACCGGATTAATACCTGGACGATTCAGGCATCGGCCCAGGGCCATTCTCAGTACCTGACCAAAGTGTTCGGGGAGGAAGCCAAGAAACGGGGCGTGGTTCTTACATATGATGTTCGAAAATATACTCAAAAAGGGATTTATGATGATTCGGCGCCCAATCCCGTCATGGATTTAGACGGCAGGAAGCTCGCCAGAGCTGCTGCCGAGGTTTACGCCGCCAATCAGATCAAAGTGTATCTGTACGATGAGGTTCGGAGCACACCGCAGCTTTCCTTTACCATTCGCCATCTAAACGCAATTTCGGGCGACATGTTTAGTGCCAGTCACAATCTGCCGACCGATAACGGCAAAAAGGTCTATGATCAATACGGTGGTCAGCTCATTCCACCTGATGATCAAAACCTGGTGGATGAAGTCACCCAGAAGGTCAAACAGATAAAAACAGTAGATTTGGATCAGGCCAGAACCAGCGGACTCATTGAGGTAATCGGAAAAGAGGTTGATGAAGCCTATTATAATGCCGTATGCCCGGTATCCCTTTCCGAGGAACGAGATTTAAAGATCGTCTATTCTCCCCTGCATGGAACCGGCCTGACATCGGTCGATCCGATATTTAAAAAGCTGGGTTTTGATGTCACCCTCGATCCGGCAACTTCGAACTTAAGCGGAGCGTTTGAAAATGTGACTTTCAACATCCCCAATCCGGAAGTCGTCGAATCCTTTGACCACTCGCTGCCGTTTGCCAAAGAAATAGATGCCGATATTTTAATCAGTACCGATCCGGATGCGGATCGAATCGGCGTGATGCTTAAACACAACGGTTCCTGGGAATTTTTAAGCGGCAATGAAATCGGCATCATCCTAACCCAGTATGCCATCTCAAAATATAAGGCCCAGGGCCGACTCAACTCCGAAAATGTCATCATTAAAACCGATGTCACCACTTCACTGATTCAAAAAATTGCCGACGAAAATAACGTCCAATGTATCGGCGATTTACTGGTCGGATTTAAATATATCGGCGATCTGATGAACAAAATCGAAAGTGAAAACAAAATTGAACACTTTATTCTGGGTACCGAGGAAAGCCACGGGTACCTGACCGGCAACTATGCCCGGGACAAAGATGCCGCCTGTGCGGCGGTGTGGATATCCGAACACGCGGCCGAGCTGAAAAAAAAGAATAAAACGCTGTTGGATGATCTGGCCGAAATCTATGCCAAGTACGGCTATTGTCATAATTATTTGACCGAAATCAGGCTGCTGGGCGCCAAAGGCATGGAGCAAATTATGTTCATTATGAATCATCTGCGGGATTCCCAGATTGAATCATTTGGTGATTTCAAGGTCCAGCATAAAATCGATCGTCGCGATGGTGAGCCACAACCGCACCTGTCGCGCACAGACTCATCGGCACGGAATATGCTGATCTACTATATGGAAGATACTCCGGATACCACCGGTATGCGCATGACGGTGCGACCGTCCGGTACGGAACCGAAAATTAAAATGTATTTCGAAGTGTTCGGGAAGCCATTTAAACTGGAAAACATTGAAGCTGAGAAAGATCGCGTCATCAACATCCGCAAAGACCTGGAAAAAAGTGTCATGCAATACTGCTATCAACTGCTGGATGTCGACTTCCCGGACAGAGGGTTTTTACTGTTCTGGCAACTGCCGCTCAATGATAAATTGAAATATTTCGAGATTGAAGAGGAAATCACCCGTCTGAAAAGCGTTGCCGACGATGACGAACGCAAAGAAAAATTATTTGCACTATTGGAATTTCTGGGCGCCAATCCAATCCAGAAAATCAATAGGGCATTCGAAGCAAAGTATCAGACAGGTGTATTGGAGTACCTAAAATTGTCTTAAACCAACTTCGATTTTGGAATTTGGAATTTAGATTTTGGATTATCGTTCTGAAGTCTAAAGAAACATGGAATTATTGAATCCAAAATCCAAAATCTGAAATCTAAAATATAAGGAGGCCCATGCCTTTCCCTGCAAATAAGACTAAAATCGTGTGTACCATCGGACCGGCCTCGGATTCACCGGAAATTTTGGAAAAAATGATTCACGCCGGTATGAATGTGGCGCGCCTTAATTTTTCCCACGGTGATTTTGAAAGCCACGCCGAGACTATCCAGAAAATTCGGGCCGCATCCAGGGCCACTGAAAGACGGGTGGCCATTATGGCCGATCTGCCCGGTCCAAAGATTCGAATCGGGGAATTTGAAGAAGAGCCTATTGAATTAGAACCTGATGATCCCTTTACTTTGACAACCGAAGACATCATCGGCAATCAGACGCGGGTATCGGTTAGCTTTCCACGTCTAACCAAAGCGGTACAGCCGCAAGACAAACTTTTTTTGAACGATGGTCTGGTCGAAATTGAAGTCATAAAAGTGGAGGGCAATAATGTTCACTGCAAAGTTCTTGTCGGCGGCCGCCTGCGATCCCGCAAGGGGTTGAATTTACCGGACATTGATCTTGGCATCAGCGCCTTTACGGACCGCGATCGTGATTGTCTGAAATTTGCCCTGGAACATGGTGTGGACGCGATTAGCCAGTCATTTGTCGAAACCGGCGCAGATATCCAGGCGGTCCGGAAAGCCGCCAAGGACCTTGGCCACGATCCGTTTATTATCGCTAAAATGGAGCGCATCGGGGCACGCAATCACATCGATGACATCCTTGAAATTGCCGACGGCATCATGATTGCCCGGGGAGACCTGGGGGTTGAAATTCCGATCGAAAGAATGGCCATTGCCCAGAAGCTGCTTGTGCACAAGGCCAACCTAGCCGGCAAGCCCGTCATTACGGCTACTCAGATGTTGGAGTCCATGACCCACAGCCGACGGCCCACCCGGGCCGAGGCCACTGATGTGGCCAATGCCATATTGGACGGTACCGATTGCGTCATGCTGTCCGGAGAGTCTGCCATGGGCGAATATCCGGTGGAGGCAACCGCCATGCTGGCTAAAATTGCCGCAGCCATCGAACCCCATCGCACCGTCAACCCCATCAAAGGAAAACTGGTATCGCGCCGCGAAGACGATGATGTCCACCTTGAAGATTTGATCGCTTTAAGCGTTGAAACAACGCTCCAGCGCATCACACCGCCGACAGTGATCGTTCCCACCCGCAGCGGAACAACGGCCAGGAGCATTACGCGCTTTAGGCTGCCGGTGTGGATTACCGCATTCAGCCGTTATGAAAAAACATGTCAGGATCTGTTGTTTTCCTATGGCGTCCTTCCGATCTGTGAGCCGGAACACCCGGATGATTGGAAACAATGGGCCCGCGACTGGCTTCAAACCATCGGAGAGGTGGGCAACCTGGTGGTGTTAACCGAGGGGCCTTCAAAAAAGCAT
>JASFIX010000366.1:0-5072 GCA_050122435.1 Desulfobacterales bacterium | reverse complement strand
AGCTGCCACATATAGCGCCGCATGATCACCCGGGCAGATTCCATGTCCGCATCGGCCAGCCGGTCGACAATTACCCCCATGGCCGTTACCGCCCGCCATTTGAGTAATTCATCCAAGCTGCACAGAAAAGAAAAAAGCGGGTTGATGGCCCTCCTGGCCGGCATGCGGCCGATCTCTGCCAAACCGCTTTCAAGGTTTTCCTGCAGAAGAAGCTGCTGGATCTTTTTTTTAAGCTGCCGGCTGCTGGTTTGATGACGGCTCATGAAAAGTAGAACATTCCAGTAAGTTTATTTCACCACGAAGATCACGAAGAAAGTGAAGAATACAAAGGTATTTTGCCGATCTTCGTGCACCTTCGTGTTCTTTGTGGTGAAGGCTAAACCGATTGGGTATCCCAGTGGATGCAATCAACCGGACAATACTTTATGGCATCATTTACGTCAGATTCAGGATAGGCCTCAAGTTCAATGACTTCGATATAACCGGCATCATTTAATCGGAATACCTGTGGACATGTTTCTACGCACACGCCGCACACGATACATTCACTGAGTTCAACAATCGGAACTTGCATTTTATTCGTTGACCGCTTTTCCGATTTTACGGCCGTACTCGAAGCAATTTTCGAGGCCCTGTTTGTCGGGGACGTACTGAATTTTTAAGCCCGGGTCGATAATATTAAATTTCATTGATTCGAGCTCTTTGGTAATCATTTTGACCGCCTCGCCACTCCATCCATAGGATCCGAAAGCAGCACCGATTTTGTTGAGCGGTTTGAGTCCTTTCATATAAGAGAGAAAATCCGCCAGAGAGGGAAACAGCCCGTTGTTGAGTGTTGGTCCGCCCACGACGACTGCCTTGGCGTCGAAGACTTCGGTCATTACTTCACTTCGATGCCATTTTCTCAGATGCAAGGGTTTGGTCGGCACCCCTTCTTTATTAATGCCGGCAGCGATAGCCTCGGCCATTTTTTCGGTGCTCTGCCACATGGTGTCGTAAATGACCACCGCTTTCTTTTCCGGTATTTGTTCACACCATTTTGCATAGGCATTAATGATCTTGGCCGGATCTTTGCGCCAGATGACGCCATGGTCGGGGCAGATCATGTTGAATTCCATGCCTGAGTCCATGATATTTTTAAGGTATTTTTTGATTAACGGGACATACAGAAGCAAAATGTTGGCGAAATATTTTTTGGCATGGAACATGATCGCTTCGCCGATTTGATCGTCAAAGCGTTCGGGGCCCGCAAAATGCTGCCCGAAACCATCGCTTGAAAAAAGAATTTTATCTTCTTTTAAATACGTAAACATGCTGTCGGGCCAGTGGACCATGCGGGTTTCTATAAAGCTCAGTGTTTTTTTACCCAGGCTCAGCTCCTGGCCGGTCTCGACGGGGTGGTAATTCCAGTTGCGAAAAAAATGACGGGGCAGATTCTTGTGACCCATTTTTGAGCAGTATAGCGGTTTGTCTTCTCCAACACGGTGCATCACCCGGGCCAAGCCGCCGGAATGGTCCAGTTCGGTATGGTTGCTGATGACATAGTCGATTTTTTTGGGATCGACAATTGCGGAAATATTGCCGAGCAACTGGTCCGCAAACGGCTTTTTTACGGTATCCAGCAACGCAATTTTTTTATCGACAATCAAAAACGAATTATAGGTTGTCCCCAGATCAGTGGAATATCCGTGAAAATCGCGGATATTCCAGTCAATAACACCAACGTCATAAACGCCTGGTGCAATTTCTAATGGTTCCATTTTCCCCTCCAGTTCAATGATGTCCTCCAAATATGTGCGCAGTAACCGAAATTATGTTGAAATTTAACGAAAACCGGCGCAGAGATAGAATATAAATTTGTTTCTTGACCGATCCACCGACTGGTGTTTGTTCGTCAGGCCTCAAAACAACTGATGCCCTTTTCGTCAGCGGATGTATCGCCGGCACAAAAGGGCATCGAATACAATTCGCGCCTAAAATTCAGGTGACGGTTAATGGACTATTCCTTTTCAAAGTCAGCCTTTCCAGCGCCGCATACCGGGCATTCCCAATCATCCGGTACATCTTCCCACTTGGTGCCGGCGGCTACGCCACTGTCCGGATCACCCTGTTCTGGATCATAAACATACCCGCAGATCGAACATACATACCTGTCCATTCTAATCCTCCTTTTGTTTATGGGTTTGTCTTTATCAAAGGTGCTAAATCAAAATTGGCGATCTTTTTTGTGAAATTTGATACCCAAATTCTTCTATACTGTTCATTGGCCAGATTCAAGTCAATTTTTCTGCTTCTTTACTTTAATCAAAGCATATCAACCAAGTGGCCTAAACATTTTTTTGCCGGCACCGCATACCGGGCATTTCCAATCGTCCGGCAGGTCATTAAACTGGGTCCCCTTGGGGATTTTTCCTTTGCGATCTCCTCTGTCCGGATCATAAATATATCCGCAATTAACGGTCTGGCATTGATACATTTCATGCGGCTCGGCCATCTGTCCTCCTTATTATTCAACAGGCTGGAAGGCGATGAGGCCAGAATGCTTGAGGCTAAAAATAAATCACCTCTTCAAGCTTCCAAGCCTGCCAGCTTTCATGCTTCCTTTTCTAAATTAATTCTTTGATTAAATTATTTACTCTGTTTTCGATTTCATCACGGACTTGGCGCATAAAATCAGGCGGTTTCCCCGCCGGGTCCGGCAAGTCCCAGTCCAGCATCTGAGCTCCGGGCACAAAAGGGCATTCTTCGCCGCACCCCATGGTGACAATGAAATTGGGAGTCGTATCTGAAATCGCCGATTCGATGCTTTGCGGAACACGATAGGTCATATCGATCCCTTTTTCATGCATGGCCTCGATCATGTCCGGATTAACCTGATCAGCCGGCTCGCTGCCACCGGTGATCACCTCAAATTTGTCCCCTGCCAGATATTGGGCAAAGGCACCCGCCATCTGACTGCGGCAGGCGTTTTCGCGGCAGGCAAACAATATTTTTTTTCTGTCCAGCAACGGCCCCATGAGAGCAGCTGCCGCTTTTTCAATATCCGCCAGCACCTCCGGGTGTTTGGCCATATCCTTGGGGCCTTCGATTTCGCGATAGGTCAGGCTCCCCTCAAAGCCGGCGTCGATGGCATCGAAAAAATATTTGGCGGTCAGCTGCAGCCCTTCAAATAAACTTTTTCCTTTGCTGGCGCCCACAGCAAGAAGAAACCCGCGTTTGGATTTCTTTGCGGGATCGGATAACTTGAGTTTATACTTTCTTGCCCAGAACAGTTGGCAACGATCAACAACGGCTTTAAGCTGGGCCGTCATATTAAAAAAGAAAATGGGTGTGGCCAAAACCACGACCTCAGCCTGCCGGATCAATGGATAAATTTCGGTTTTGACGTCGTCATCGATCGGACAGTAGCCTTTTTTCTCACAGACCACATATTCCTTGCAGGGGAGGATATTTTTCTGGGTAACCTCAATGATGCGGGTCTGGGCTCCCAATTTTTCAACCGCCTGCATGAAATTTTTCAGTAAAAAAGAGGTGTTTCCTTTTTTTCGTGGACTTCCCTGAAAGCCTAACACCAGCATAAGACCTGCCCCTTATTTCTGTTCTTTAATATGGCATTTTGCGCATGTCGTCGGGCCTGTTTTAATACCTTCCTTTTTCTTCTGCTTGTGGCATTTGGTGCATTGTTTGTTCATCACCTGCTTCTTTTTCAATTTGCCCTGGGCCTTTAATTCCTCGATGATACCGGATTTTTGAGGGTAAAGGGAATGGCAAATTTGACAGTCCACGAGCTTGTTTTGGTGTTGATGATGGGGAAACGGAACCGGTCCCCGTGTGCCACCCGGAAGTTTGAATTCTGCAGCGCCCTTATTTTCAACGGGGCTGCCACTTAAAGCAACCGAAACTGCGACGAAAAACAACATTCCAGCGCCTAGAAGCAAAAGCAACTTAATTTTCATCGACAATCTCCAATTCGACATCGCATGTCAGAATAAGATGTTTAGCGTCAATAGACAGGCTGAATCTTGACCCAGTCAATTTAAGCGCAGTTTATTAGCGTGGAGAAATACTTTTGCCTTCCCCTTCCAGTTGACATTGAGAAAAGTCAATGGGCTCGTTGCACCCGCTGCAGGTGTGCGGTCGATCAAATTCATCTGAAAAGATTTCTTTGACCTCACCGCATTTAGGACATTTGCAGGTAAATGATTTGAGGGTTTTAAAATTCGCGTAACCCGGGCAATGCTGTGGTGTAGAAGTATTATCGGCCATAATTACCTCCATTTAGATTTTTAATGCGTTTAAGCGCCGAACTTTTTTGCAATTTCCCGCCCATAGTCCTGGGCCATTTGCATGCCGCCCTCGAGGTAGCTTGATTTTAAGCGCAGGGTGTCCCCAACAACATCCATTTTTAAAATGTGTTTCATTGTATCAAAAATTCGATCGTTGGCTTCTCCGCTCCAGCCAAAGGAACCGAAAGCGCCGCCGGGCTTACCCTCCAAGTTTGCTTTTTCAGCGATAAAAAGAAAAGTTTTCATGACTTGCAGCATTTCACCGTGATAAGTGGCTGATCCGAAAACATAGGCATCAAAGCCTTCAAGGTCAGCTTCACTTTTGATATTTTTGGCTTTTACCACTTCGGCTTCATGACCTGAAAATCGAAATCCTTCGGCAATTAGATCTGCAATTTTCTGAGTTTCTCCCGTGCGGCTGGCATATACGATCAGTGCTTTTGGCATCGTAATCCTTTCATCTACGCTTACCTAAATTAAGGCAAAACACCCGCTTCCTTGTAGCTCCCCGCTGCAAATGGATCTGGCGAACGGCAACCTCGACAATCGCTTAATCTAGACCTTAAACTTTTTCATTGCAAGGTTTTCTGGCATTTATGGTCAGAAAAATTATTTTTTCGGACCGGCAATTCTGCTATCGGTGCCTTCTGCCTCACAATCCGGTGTATAGCAGGTGTTATCTAAAAATTCACATTTTTCCTTACACGATGGACACGCGTTGGGGTGGGCATCGGCATCAAATGTATACCCACAATTCGAGCATTTCCAGCTGGGCATTTTCGTACC
>JASFIX010000365.1:0-5079 GCA_050122435.1 Desulfobacterales bacterium | reverse complement strand
CAAATTAATATCCTGGAACGTAAACGGCCTGCGGGCGGTAATTAAAAAGGATTTTTTCACATCCTTTAATCATTTAGATGCCGATATTTTTGCCATTCAGGAGACCAAGATTCAGGAAAATCAGCTTACCGATGAAATGAAGAATATCGAAGGTTTTCAGTCCTGCTGGGCATATGCCACGGTAAAAAAAGGTTACAGTGGCGTTGGCACCTATTCGCGCATCAAACCCACACGCGTCAATACCGAGCTCGGTGTTCCCAGATTTGATCAGGAGGGGCGCATTATTGAACTGGATTTCGATGATTTTATCTTTTTTAACGTTTACTTTCCCAATGGCCAGATGAGCGATGAAAGGCTTCAGTATAAGCTTGATTTTTACGAATCATTTTTTGAATATACTGATTCCTATAAAAAACAGGGTCGCAGTCTCATCATTACCGGTGATTATAATACGGCCCATAACGAGATCGATCTGAAAAACCCCAAACCCAATGAAAACACATCCGGTTTCTTAAGGATTGAGCGAGACTGGCTGGATCGGATTGTCCAAAACGGTTATGTGGACACCTTCAGACATTTTTTTCCGGAAACCGTAAAATACTCGTGGTGGACCTACCGGTTTAAAGCCAGGGATCGCAATGTCGGGTGGCGCATCGATTACTTTTTTGTGACCGAGGACATAATTAAAAAAGGCTGGATCAAAGAGGCATTCATTGATAACGATATTTTCGGTTCCGACCATTGCCCCATCGGGCTGGTTTTAGAGATATGAATATCGGTTGGGCCCGTTGAGCCCGTTTCCCGTTGGCCGGTTAGAAATAGGTAGAATTCCATTTTAACGGGCTAAACGGGCTAGCGGGCTCAACAGGCTCAACCTTAAATAGGTGCGTTGAGCACCGTGCATTTTAATTTTGAGGAGGCAATGCAAAAACCAAAAATCGTAGCCATATACGGTAGCCCAAGACGAAGTGGTAATACAGCCGCGCTGTTAAGAAAAGCCATCGAAGGGGCCCGGGATTCCGGTGCTGAAGTTGAGGAAATCGTACTGCGCGATCTTAAAATATCGCCCTGCCTAGAAATTTACGGGTGCCTGCAGGCCGGTGAATGTGCTATCAAAGATGATTTCCAAATGGTTCGTGATAAAATTCTCAACGCCCAGGGTCTTTTTTTGGCCTCACCGGTCTTTTTTTATACGGTCAGCTCCCACACAAAAATTTTAATGGACCGGTTTCAATCCCTGTGGGTCAAAAAATATTGGGTGGATACCCCCCCGGGGAAGCAGCAGACGAACAATCGTAAAGGACTGTTTATCTCTGTCGGTGCGACCAAAGGCAAAAAGCTTTTTGATGGTATGCTTTTGAGCATAAGATATTTTTTTGATGTTCTAGATATGGAGCTTTGGAAAGCCCTTTTATACCGCCAGCTCGATTTTCAGGACGATATTTTAAAACATCCCGAATATCTCGAGGAGGCATATAAATCCGGGAAAGCGTTCGTCACGGCCCTTAATAGCTAAAACGACAATCAATAAATTCAAGCAGAATTAAAGGAATTGTTTGATTCGTTTTATTGGTCTTATTGGTTAAATTGGTTGGTTTAAGCCGAACCAATTAAACGAATTAAACCAATTTAACAGTTGCCAGCTGACTGATAGTTGAAACTTGCAACCTTAACCCGTAACAACAGAAAAAATCTATGAACCTCCAGTTTGAACCCATCAATCTCGACAGGCAGGCAGACTATCTGGAAATTCTTTCCCGATGTCCCCAAGTTACATCTGATTACAGCTTTATGAACCTGTGGGGCTGGGCCGAAGAATACCAACTTCGCTGGGCCTGGGATGGCGATTTGATCTGGATCCGTCAAAATCTGCCCGAAGAATACCTGTGGGCACCCATCGGTTTGTGGGATGCGGTCGACTGGCAAAGCCGTTTGAGATTGAACGCAAACGATTGGTCTGTTTTTACCCGGGTTCCGGAGATGCTTACAAATCTCTGGCGCGAAAGATTACCGCAAGGGATCCGTATTGAAGAAGAAAGAGGCAGTTGGGATTATCTTTACCGAGTAACGGATTTGATTGAGTTGAAGGGCAATCGCTATCATAAAAAAAAGAACCTGCTCAATCAATTTAACCGCAAATACGATTTCAGCTATCTGCCGTTCGGGGCCGATATGGTGGAACAGGCCATGGCCATGCAGGCAGACTGGTGCACCTGGCGGGACTGTGAGTCGTCCGATATCCTCTCTTCTGAAAATCGCGCGATTTTTAGAATTCTAAAAGAATGGAAGCATTTGGTAGGCCTGTTCGGCGGCGCTCTGATGGTGGACGGATCAATGGTGGCCTATACTGTTGCTGAAGCATTAACCCTTGACATGCTGCTCATCCATTTTGAAAAGGGAGATACCCAGTACAAAGGCATTTACCAGGCCATCAATCAGAAGTTTCTTGAAAATTCTGCCGCAGAGTACACCTTTGTCAATCGGGAACAGGATTTAAATGACGAAGGGCTTCGTAAAGCCAAACTGTCTTACCATCCGAAAGATTATCTGCGAAAATTCCGCGTCACGTTAGCCGCTACAATTAATTAATAGTTTTAAAAAATGACAGACTTTGATAACGTAACTTCTTTTGATCACCTCTATATTTTTTTTAAGGGGAGATTATAAACTGGCCAACAATGGATTTAATTTCGGCGCGGCGCTGAGAATTCCAGATGATATGGATTGGCGATTTCGACTTCTAAAGCGAGGGAAGAGTTAAATGAAAATCCTGAGACAGAGGACGGCTGTTTTCCAAATCCTTTTTTTAATCTTATTGCTTTCACTGTTTAGTGTTTCTATGGCGATAGCGGCTCAACCTTCTGTAAAGGCCGCTGGATCGGCGACCGATCAATCCCCACATGATGATTCCACTGCCCACCAAAATGGCGACGCCCATCATGGGTCCGGGCATGCAAATATTGGTGAATTCTTGCCCCTGTGGAGCTGTATCCCTTTTGCAGGCATATTGCTGTCGATTGCCCTTTTTCCCCTTATCCTGCCGGATTTCTGGCACCATCATTTTGGAAAAATCTCCGCGTTCTGGGCTGCAGTCCTGGGGATACCGTTTCTTATCATATTTAAAGGCGATGCCCTTTACGAAATTCTGCACATCATCCTCGCAGATTATGTTCCTTTTATAATTCTGCTGTGGTCCCTGTACACGGTATCCGGAGGTATTTTATTGCGCGGTACCTTGCGCGGTACCCCTATCGTCAATTTGATCATACTGATCATTGGAACCCTTTTGGCTTCCTGGATGGGCACCACCGGAGCAGCCATGCTGCTGATCCGTCCATTTCTGCGGGCCAATAATTATCGTAAAAACCGTACCTTTATGGTGGTATTTTTCATATTTCTGGTTGCCAATGTCGGGGGCTCACTGACCCCGCTCGGGGATCCCCCGCTGTTTCTGGGTTTTTTACACGGTGTTTCCTTTTTCTGGACTTTCAAAATCCTGCCTCACATGCTGTTTGTTGTCATCATTCTGCTGGTGATCTATTTTATACTTGACACCTATCACTATCGCAAAGAGGGGATTTCCGCGCCCGAAGAAGAAGGTGTCAAAGAACCCCTAAAACTTGAGGGCATCCATAATTTTTTGTTTTTGGGTGGTGTTGTGGGCGCTGTTTTGATGAGCGGCATCGTGGATTGGGGCGAGGTCAATACTCTGGGAGTCCACAGAGCCATACAGGACTGGGTGCGAGACGGCTTGCTGATATTAATGGGTATCCTGTCGCTGGTTACAACACCCATTCGGATCCGGGATGACAATGACTTTACCTGGTTTCCCATAATCGAAGTCGCGTATTTATTTATCGGCATATTTATCACCATGATCCCCTGTTTGCTGATTTTGAAAGCCGGATCCGAAGGTGCCCTGGCGTTTTTAACAAACGCTGTCACCCAGCCCTTACATTATTTCTGGGTTACCGGGGGGCTGTCGAGTTTTCTCGACAATGCGCCGACCTATCTTACCTTTTTTAACAGCGAGCTCGGTGCCTTTTATCCGGGTCTGTCCGAGGCCGAGGCGGTTCCGCTGCTGATGACCGAAAATGCAATATATTTGCAAGCCATTTCCGCCGGTGCGGTCTTTTTCGGCGCCTGCAGCTATATCGGCAATGCACCCAATTTTATGGTACGCTCGATTTCTGAAGAGGCCGGCACACCAATGCCCAGTTTTTTCGGATACATTTTAAAATACTCGCTGGTATATCTGATTCCTGTCTTTGTCCTCGTAACGTTTGTATTCTTTTAAAAATATAGAGAGGTGACGTGTTAGATAACCTGCTGAGATCCAATGTCGCCATTGTGGGGGGCGGTAATTTTTGTAAAAAACTGCTTCAATTGCTGTTCAGTGAGCCTTTTAAAGATTGCCATCCGACGATTTTAGGCGTTGCCGACAGCGATAACCAGGCCGAAGGTCGGTTATTTGCAGAGCAGATGGGAATATTTACTACCGCGGATTATCGAGAACTTTATGATCTCAAAAATCTGCAGGTACTAATGGAGCTGACTCGCGATGAAGAACTCGCTGGGAAAATAAACAAAGAAAAGCCGAAAGGTGTTGTAATTATTGACCATATAGCTGCCAGAACCCTCTGGAGTTCGCTGCAAGTGGAAGCAGAAAAGAGAAGCGCATTAAAAGAGTTACGCCACAACAATTTCAAAGCAGCCCAGATCGATCATTTGTTTGAAAGATTTGCCGATCGCCTGGCAGACGTGATCCGAGAAAGAGGTGAACGCTATGTTGAAATTGAAAAAGGAATGATCGAAAGTAAAAAGACACTGTCACAGATCATTGAAGGCAGTACGATTCCGACCTTTGTGCTCAACCAGGATCATGTCGTCACTCACTGGAACAAAGCACTCGAAAAGTTTACCGGTGTTCCGGCCGATACCATCGTGGGAACCACAAGATCCTCCACACCGTTTTGGGGTGAAGAACGTCCCACTTTGGCCGATGTCATCCTGGATCAAATCGACGAAGCTGAAATTAAGAAGCTTTATGGTGAAAACTGGCGTAGATCCGCCTTAATT
>JASFIX010000364.1:0-5085 GCA_050122435.1 Desulfobacterales bacterium | reverse complement strand
TAATTTAAGCGAAGGTCAGGGATTTTTCCCGTCATGCCCGCCGGAGCCCGCCCTTACTCAGGCAGGGGTGTGAATGACAAGCGACTATCCCCTCCCCTAAATTCTGTTCTATCTGGATGTGACCGTGGCCTTCCTGCTTCAAGCGTTTTTCTTTTTAAAATCCGCCATAAATTGCGCCAGTCTCTCAGCACCTTCAAGCGGCATGGCATTGTACATCGATGCCCGGCAGCCGCCAACTGAACGATGACCCTTGAGACCGGAAAAATTAGCTGCCAGCGCTTCCGCAATGAACTTTGCCTCCAGCTCTTCTGTGGGCAGGCGGAAGCAAACATTCATGCGGGAACGAGAGGCTCTGTCCACCGGGCAGCGGTACCAGTCTCCTGAGCTGTCGATGGTATCGTAAAGCGCGCCGGAGCGTGTCAGCGCCCTTTTTTCCATTTCGGCCAGCCCGCCTTCGGATTTAACCCAGTCAATGGTTAGCTTCATCATATAAATGGCAAACACCGGAGGCGTGTTATACAGCGAGTCTTTAGCAGCATGGGTTTTATAAGATAGGTAGGCCGGCAGGCCGTCTTTACACTTATCTAAAACGGTTTTCTTTATAATAACCAGCGCCAGGCCGGCAGGGCCCAGATTCTTCTGAGCGCCGGCAAAAGCCAGATCGAGTTTGCTCCAATCGATCGGCCGTGACATGATATGTGAAGACATGTCCGCTACCAGCGGCACCGCTGCCGTGTCCGGGTACTCATGGTATTCGATCCCGCCGATGGTCTCGTTGCCGCAAATGTGGAGATAGGCGGCATCCTCCCCTACTTTATACTCATCATGGGCCGGGATGCGCGTAAAATTTTCAGATTCTCCGCTCCAGATGATTCGCGTGGCCCCTTGCTTTTCGGCATCGGCAATCGCCTTTTTAACCCAGGTACCCGTATTGAGAAATTCTGCACTTTTGCCGTCAATCATGAGGTTCAAAGGTACCATGGCAAACTGCAATGTGGCGCCTCCCTGGATAAACAGAACATCGTGGCTTTCCGGTACGTTCAATACTTCACGGATGTTGGCGATGGCGGCATAGTGCACATCATCGTAGTGTTTGCCCCGGTGACTCATTTCGATCAGGGACATTCCAGCATCCTGGTAATCAACGAACTCGCTCTGTGCTTTTTCGAGCGCAGGCAGCGGCAACGTGCAGGGCCCGGCCGAAAAATTGAATATTCTGTTTGCCATCTTTTATCCCTCCTAATTTTCAACCATCGATTTTGGATTAATTGGGCCTTTTCCCATTAATGACGAAAAGAATATAGATTCTATATTATTGTAAAGGCATCGGTAGAATCCAGGACAGATGATTCCGCCCGTTGAACAAATCTGAACATATAAATTTAATTTTTTATTTAATTTAATTTAGCAAAAGAGTCAAGAAAATATCTTGGAATCAGCAATCGTAAAGTTTCAAAAAACCAAGATGTTGAAAATTAAATTTACCATAGTAATTTCAAATGTTTGATAATTATATAAATTTCAAACAAGCTCCAGTGATAATTTTCAAGACCGATTAATTTTTTCCTTGACCTGAATCGTTCTTATCCATATAACCCATAAAAAGTAATTCAAAAATTAATTAATTCAGTATCCAATTTGGGAGACGATTCAATGCATCTTGAGAAAATAACACTTTTTCCAGAAAAATACCCCACCAAAGAGCACTACCCATTTAATCAGGCTATTTTTCAAACCACCGCCAGCATCACCTTTCGCAAACCGGTAACGTTTTTCGTAGGTGAAAATGGAACCGGGAAATCCACCTTGCTCACGGCCATATGCAAAAAATGTAACATTCCCATCTGGCAGGGTCTTGACGGCACCCGTTATGAGCCCAATCCATATGAAAAAGTCCTGTACCTCTTTATGGCCGTAAAGTGGACGGATGGCAGCGTGCCGGGATCATATTTCTCCTCCGAGACGTTCAAGGATTTTGCCAAATATCTGGATGAAGGGGCCACTGCAGATCCAGAAATGTTTAAATATTTTGGCGGAGAATCTTTGATCACCCAGTCCCACGGTCAATCATTGATGTCGCTATTCAGGAGTCGTTATAAAATCAAGGGCCTTTATTTTTTAGACGAACCCGAAACCGCACTGTCTCCAAAAAGCCAGCTGGAATTGTTGTCCATATTAAGTGACATGGGCAGGGCCGGTCATGCCCAATTTATTATTGCCACTCATTCTCCGATTTTATTGGCGTGTCCGGATGCAGATATCTATAGCTTTGACCAGATGCCCATCAAACGGATTCGCTACAAAGAAACAGAGCATTATAAAATTTACAAAGACTTTATGCAAAATCAAGATCTCTATCTGCCGGGCAAATAAATTTTCTGAATCCGGTTTGTGGCAATAATTAAATCAAAAAAGCTAAAAAATTATAAATTCTGAATTTGAACCCATTGGAGGTAATTATGCACAAGCTATTAACCGATTCGCCGGGCAAAGCCATGTTCCTTCTGGGCAATGAAGCTATCGCCCGGGGAGCCCTCGAGGCCGGAATGTCGTTTGCCACCTGCTACCCGGGAACCCCCTCGTCGGAAATCCCGGCCCAATTTTTTGACATCAGTCAGGAGACCGACCTTTATTTCGAGTACTCAACCAATGAGAAAGTCGCCATGGAAGTGGGTTCTGCCGCAGCCGCCAGTGGTCTCAGAACCATGGTCACCATGAAGCAGGTCGGACTCAATGTGGCAGCCGACCCCTTGATGTCCTTGGCCTATGTGGGCGTAGAGGGGGGCATGGTCATCGTTAACGCTGACGATCCTTATCTTTTCTCGAGCCAAAATGAACAGGACAACCGGCAGTATGCCCGTCTGGCCGGTATTCCTCTGCTGGAGCCCACCAATGCGCAGGAACTCAAAGACGTGGCTGCCATGGCCTTTGATCTGTCCGAAACACTCAAACTACCGGTCCTTTTGCGAACCACCACACGCTTGAACCACATTCGCGGCAAAGTCGAGCTGGGCGAATTAAAGTCTGTGCAAACAACAGGCCGATTCGAAAAGAACCCCGCTCAATGGGTTACCATGCCGGCCCATTCCCGGGTGCTTCATAAGCATCTTCTGCAAAAATATCAACAGGCACAGGAAATCGCCGAATCCTGGGTTTACAACGAAATCATCGGCAAGGGAAAATGGGGAATTGTCGCCAATGGGGTGAGCTTCAATTATGTGATGGATGCCGTATCTGATCTGGGCATATCCGATCGGGTGAGCATTTTAAAGCTGGGATTTTCCTGGCCGTTGCCCGAGAAACTGTGTCTGGATTTTATGAGCCGGGTAGAAAAAGTGCTCGTGGTCGAAGAGCTAGAACCCTTAAACGAAAAGGAACTGCAGGCATTGGCGCATCGAAGCGACATCAACATCGAGATAAACGGCAAAGGGGTCGGATCTTTATCGCGCCTGCTGGAATATAACCCGGGGATGGTTCGGGAGGCTATTGCCGGCTATTTCGGTGTGGATTGCAGTCTGCCTGAAATTCCGGAACTCTCTGATGTACCGCCGCTGCCCGGGCGGCCCCCCAATCTATGTGCGGGCTGCCCCCACCGGGCCACCTACTACGCGGTCAAAGAAGTGTATGGGGCGGATACGGTCTATCCCACTGATATCGGATGTTATACCCTGGGGATAATGCCGCCTTTTAACATGGCCGATTTCATTATCTGCATGGGATCTTCAGCGACGTCTTCCTGCGGCTTTTCACAGGCCACCGATCAAAAGGTGGTCGGTTTCATCGGTGATTCCACTTTTTTTCATTCCGGTATTACCGGCCTGATCAATGGCGTCCACAACAATCACAAATTCACCCTGGTCATTCTGGACAACGGAACGACAGCAATGACCGGATACCAGATTCACCCCGGAGTGGACACCGAGCCTCTGGGGGTGCCGCGGACACGTGTTTCTATTGAACAGATCGTTAGAGGATGCGGTGTTGAAGATGTGCATCTGATCCGGCCTTTCCGGGTAAAAAGCGCCATAGAAAAAATCAAGGCATCTGCTGAATACGACGGCATATCGGTCATCATTTCCGAGGAGATGTGCCCCCTGTTTGCCAGAGCCACAAGCCAGCTAAAACGCTCAAAGCCTTTTTACATCAATCCGGAAAAATGCCAGAACCACAAGATTTGTTTAAACAAACTGGCCTGCCCGGCCATGTATATGGAAAATGAAAAAGTGGGAATCCATAAACATCTTTGCACCGGGTGCACGGTATGCGCGCAAATCTGTCCTGAAAATGCAATTTTACCAGTAAAAGAATAATACCGGGAGGCTTTTATGGAACCTAAAAAAATAGTTGTTATCGGTGTCGGCGGCCAGGGAAATCTTTTGGCCACAAATCTTCTGGGAGAGGCAGCCCTTTCAGTGGGGATACCCGTGGTTGCCAGCGAAATACACGGCATGGCTCAACGAGGCGGAATTGTGGAATCCGCTGTGTTATTGGGCGACATCAACAGCCCGATTATTTCTCCCGGCGAAAGTGATGTGTTCCTGGGTTTCGAACCCCTTGAAACCCTGCGGGGCCTGAATAAATGCAACCGCAAAACCATTGTGATCACCAACACCAGACCTCTGCAACCGTTCACTGCGGCTCTGGGACAGGGCACTTATCCACCCTTAAAAGAAATTATATCGTTGATTGAGGCCAAAATCGATAAGGTCATCGCCTTTGATGGGTCCGCTCTGGCTGAAGAGGCCGGCAATCCATTATCTTTGAACATGGTCATGCTGGGAGCGCTCATCGGCTCAGAAACGACTCCCATCAGTGCCGCAGATATGAAAGAGACCATTTCGTCTTCAACCAAAAAGGCCTTTCTGGAATCGAATCTAAAGGCCTTTGATCTCGGATTTGGCGCGGTACAATAGCGATCCATTTAGCGGGGAACGATTTTTAGCTGTTCCCCGCATCATTTTTATGTTTTCTTTAACCCTTCTGAAATAGCCTGCCTATTAAAAAACCGGTCGGTACCGATTTTCCATCAGCGTGATATTTACAGAAACACTTTTTCGATTGGGATCAAATTGAAAATGAATTTGA
>JASFIX010000363.1:0-5108 GCA_050122435.1 Desulfobacterales bacterium | reverse complement strand
CAATTTTAGAAGTAATAGTTGAACCACAGGTAAGCATTATTCGGACTGCGGCTGCTAATATTGGTGCCCGGGATGATAAAGCCGCCGAATTCGGAGCCCGGGCTGCCGTTTTGGCCGTAAAAAATAGTGGCGCCGATCTTCATTTCCAGGTTTTGGGTGACATTCCAGACCGCCCGGGGCTGGAGTATTCCGGAGGGATCTTCGATGTTGTTGATGCTGGTTAAAAAAACGGTAAACAGGGGGTGCAATTCAACCTGGATGGCAGCGCTCAAATAGTGCTTGCCCAGCACGAATAATTCGCCCCGCGTCAAGCGTTTGGTGATATCTGTATTTGATAATGCGCCCGGGTAATCGCTTTCGCCGAGACCGTTGTAATAATATTCCAAGAGCCCATACCAGTTTTTTTCGGCCCAGGTCCAGTAATAATCCAGGTTGGCAACACCGGAGATATAGTTCCGGGTGTTTTTGCCGCGACCGTCATCTAAAAAAGTAGCCGTAGTATCCAATCGCCAGGCAGTGCCTCCCAATATGCCGGTGGTGCCAATGCCGACCACATAATCATCAAAGTGCCGGGTTGCAAGAATGTCAAACTCGGTGGTTCCGGCAGCAAAATGAAGCAGGCCCGCGGCCGAATTCTGGTCGGCTTCGACATTATTCGTATCCGGGTCTCGCCGGGTGACGTACAAAAACTGGAGATCCAGAGTGTCAGGAAAAGTTAATTGTGCCAACAGCATATCGTCGCCGACTTTGTAATCCCGTTGGATATCCGCCGGTGGAAAAGGGTTAAACAAATCCATGGGATTGAATATCAGGCCGTTTCCCCAGGTGATGGCCTGCCGACCGATGCGCACCAATCCCCAATCAGGTTTGAACGTAAAATTCAAGCGGTCCAATCGGTGGACCAGAAAATAAGTGTCTTCTTCCTTTACGGTGTGGGTTAAATCCATCAACCGGCGATCGTCCTTCAAAGATGCACCGAAAAATGCCGTGCTGCCCTCGAAATTGGGAAATATTTCTTTTAATTCCTGCCTTTTTTCCCGGGCTTTACCGCCTTCCAGGATGGCTTCATACTGCGCTTCAAAGGTGCCCCAATCGGAAATAAAGGTTTTATTGTTAATCCTCAGATCGGTGTCCAGATTTAAATAGTTCCCGGTACCCACAGGCTCGAAAATGGTGTCATTGCGGACAAAGGTTACCGAGCCGATGGCTTTTAAACGGCCGCCCCAGTGCATATCAATATTATCCAGCCAGGTGCTTTCGGAGGGTTTTGAAGTTTCAGCGGCGGATAGTTCGGCGGGACTTTCTTCAGCTGACGCAAGATCGCTCTGAATTAAGGCCATCATTCCAGTAACTGCAATCAGGAGCAGGCATGTGAAAATTCTGATTTTCAAAATAAAATTTCAAACACTCAAATTAGTTTTTAATTTGATCATCCACAAGTCGGCCGTCTCTTAATTTTATCAGTCGGTGCGCATAGTCCATTACCATGCGGTCATGGGTTGAAAAGATGAAGGTTATCTGTTTTTCCGCATTCATCTGTTTCATCATTTCCAGGAGGCCCTGACCGGTCTTTGAATCCAGGTTGGCGGTGGGCTCATCTGCCAGAACAATCGACGGATTGGAAACAATAGCCCTGGCAACGGCCACGCGCTGTTGCTGACCGCCGGAGAGTGCTGCCGGCCGTCGGTCGTATTGATCTTTCAAACCCACATCATCCAGTATCGCCCGGGCTCTTTCTCTGCGCTCTTGCGAAGGCCTACCTTGCAGCAACATGACATATTCTACGTTTTCGATAGCAGATAAAACCGGGATCAGGTTGTAGGCCTGAAAGACAAATCCAATTTTGTGCAGTCTTAAATTGGCCAGCTGGGATTGAGACAAGCTTTCAAAGGCCTCACCATCGACAAATATGCTGCCGGAATCAATCAGGTCCAATCCGCCGATCATATTTAACAGCGTGGTTTTACCCGATCCAGACGGGCCGGCGATAGCTAAAAATTCACCTCTGTCGATTTGAAGGCTGACATCCTTTAATGCCTGAACCGTCACCTGGCCCTGTTGGTAGGTCTTGTTGAGATCCATACACGCTACGATACTCATGATTATCTCCTAAAATATAAAATAATTAATTACAGTTACTTAAATTAACATTTTAATGTAAAAAATTAACTCTTTTTCGATTTTGTGTAACTTTGGACACTTTTCATTTAAATATGTGCCAGAGCTTCTACCGGCGTAAAACGAGAGGCTTTGATCGCCGGATAAAGACTTACGATCAGTCCAAGTAACAAAACCGTTGAATTTGCGACTACCACATCTTTGATTGCCACTGCCGGATAGATGATTCGTGTCATGCCGGCATACTCAGCACCGGCCGCCAGGGCCGACAGGTCGATACCGTTGCCTGAAAGGGCGTAAACGCTTAAAAAACCCAAGAAATTCCCGACAATTATACCGCAGAGCAAAAGCAAGCAGGATTCTACCAAAACTTCCCGCAGTATCCACCAGGGTTTCATCCCCAAAGCTTTCATCAATCCAAACTCGCGCATGCGCTCAAATACTGCCATTAAGGTTGTATTGACAATACCGAATCCCATGGCCACAAAAACGACCAAGAACCAAAACCACATGAAACCATCGAGTATTCGCAAATAGGCGGTTTGAAATGGCAGAAGTTCACGCCAGCTGTGAACCTCAAATGTTTCCGGGGGCAGGGCGGACTTCAGGTCTTCATAAACAGTGAGATTATTGAATCCGTCAGTTAATAAAATGGATATTTCCGAAATACCATTACCCAATTTGAGCATTTTCTGACTGGCTGATTGATGAATAAATACATAATGCTTTTCCGTTGATTCCATTTCCGCGCGAAAAACACCCACAATACGAAATGCCCGGGATGCGATTTCCTGGTTCTTATCCTGCGACATCAAAACGAGTTTGCGCCCGATTTTCGTCTCGAACTTTTCTATCAATGCCTTGCCCACCAGGATTCCGTTAAAATCTTTCGAAGAAAGATAGCGTCCTTCTGATATAGCCGTTGCGATAAATGAAACTTTAGCCTCTGCCTGGGGATTGATCCCCACCAAGGTAAGGCCGCTAGAATGCCTGGCATTGTTGGCTATGGCATTTACCCGCACGCGGCTGGTCCATTGTGCACCCGGAGGCAAACTTTGACTTAATGCCTTTTCAATTGTTTTCATCTGGAAACCTGTCAGGCTGTTTTCAATGGCCGGATCATCGCGATAGCCTTTGTGGTGAATCTGAATATGGCCGGTGAGCGTTGCAATTCCGTTTTTCACCATACCCACCGCAATACCACGCATCAGGGCGCCGATTAAAATCATACTCCAGACCCCGATGATCACAGCGATCAAAATGACACATGTTCGCCTGGGGTTGCGCCAGATATTACGCCATGCAAGTTGCAGATACATAATAAAATGCCGATATAAGGTTAGCCCGTTTACCCGTTGGGCCCGTTGGCCTGTTTTGGGAGTGGAATCAAAAACAAGCGGGTTTAATAAAGTTAAACAAACGATAGATATTTTTTTTATAACTTTTTAATTTTAAATAATTATTTAGTATTTTATTCAATCCGAAATCCGCAATCTAAAATCCAAAATCTAGACTGCTGTCATGGCCTCGACCGGTCGCAGTCGACGAATCTTCAGGGCTGGATATAAAGCGGCGAAAAAAGTGAAAAACAGCACCATAAACGGGCCGATTGAGACCGAAAGAATCGATAGTTTCGGATACATTCTGCCGGTAATGCCGAATTGACTCAACAGTTCAGATCCACCGGAAAAATCAATTCCGTTGAGCTGGAAATAATAGGTGAGCGCGATTCCAAGGACGATACCGGCGATAATACCAATCATGGTCATGGTCATGGATTCGATTAACAGGACTTTCGTTAAGCGTCGCGGGCTGGTGCCAATCGCCATCATTACACCGAATTCTTTCGTCCGCTCAAAAATCGCCATTAAAAACGTGTTCAAGATGCTGAAGGCCACCACAATGATTAAAAGGCCATAGAAGATCAATCCGCTGACCAGATCCATTTCTATGGCCTGGCGCAAACCCGGCATGATTTCCTGCCAGTCCAACGTTTTTAAAGGTTTGCGACTGTTGAGGGCCTGAAGCGCTTCCTGTAATTGAGTCTTTATCCCGGATACGTCTGATAATGCCCGACCGATCACCACAATTTCGTGCACGGCCTCAGCCATAGTAAAAATATCCTGAAAGGTTGAAAGCGGGATCTGTATCGCTGAACGATCAAACTCATCGATGCCGGAGCTGAAAATTCCTTTCACCTGAAGCACCGTGGCGGCGATCGATCCATCGCGCCCCTGACCCAACAAGGTGAGTTCGTCCCCAATCTTCACGCGCAGGTTTTTAGCCAGCAGCTTCCCCACCACCGCCTGGTTGACATCGGTTGCGGACAAAAAATTTCCTTCGCGGACCAGTTTTTTAATTCGGGAAACATTTGCTTCACCCGGCGGATCAATTCCGGTCACCACCACCCCATAACTCCGGTTTTTCGAAGAGATCAATGCAAATGCCTGCCCCCTGAAGGTATAGGCTGCCACTTCCGGAATGGTATTTACAATGCCAGCGACTTTTTGCGGGTCGGGGATGACATAGCGAATACTTTTTTTCTCCTGATATTTTTCGGCCTGGATCTGCAGGTGCCCGGTACTTATTTTAACCGATGTGTTTATCATGGTTTCATAACTGCCGAACTGAAAAGACAGCATAAAAACCAGTAAAATACTGGCAAAAGTGATGGCGCAAATGGTGAGAATTGTACGCCGGGGGTTACGCCAGATATTTCGCCAGGCCATTTTGCTTTCGATCGACAAGGGATTACCTCCTGCTTTTTTTCAGGCTGCTCAGGGTAAACAACCGGTCCGGCAAACTGGATTTGAATTCCAGAGACTCATAGGTGAGTTGCGTATAGCGGTCGGTTTCATCCACCTTTTGCATTCGCCACACTTTTGGGAATAGCTTGCCGCCCAGCATCTGGATTTCCATGGCGCTCATAATCTTGACCGGCTGGAGATCCTCATCAAAGAATTCTTCGCTCAACCATATGTGATCTTCTC
>JASFIX010000362.1:0-5113 GCA_050122435.1 Desulfobacterales bacterium | reverse complement strand
AATAGAAGAGATCTTGCGATACGATCCGGGGTTGACCGCCAATGTTCTTAAGCTCGCAAACTCGGCTTATTTTGGCGTTCCTTCAAAAATCGGTTCCCTGAAACAGGCGGTCGTTCTGCTGGGGTTGAAGCGTCTTGTGCAGTTGGTGGTTGCATCCTGTGTGAGTGCAGTCATGGATAAATCCGTTGCCGGTTATGACCTGCCGGCAGGAGATCTCTGGCGGCATTCGGTTGCCGTATCCATTGCCAGCGAGGCGATGGTGAAAGACAAAAAAAAGCACGGCAACATAGATGTGTTTACCCCTGCATTGCTGCACGATATTGGCAAATTGGCTTTAGGGAGTTTTGTCAGTGAAGAACTCGAGGCCATCCAGCATATTGCTGGAAAAGGCGTTCCGTTCGTGGTTGCCGAAAACATGGTCCTCGGGACGGATCATGCTGAGATCGGAGCGCGCATACTGGAGCGTTGGAACTTGCCGGCGGAAGTTATCAATGCGGTGCGGTGGCACCATGATCCGGATTCGGCGGATGCCTGTGATCTCCAGATGGATGTCGTGTATCTGGCAAATCTGTTGTGCCAGACGTCAGAAACCACTGTTGCTGCCGGCGGGAATGCGCTGGAGTTATCATCGACGGTTATCGATCGTCTGGGAATTCAGATGAATCAATTTGAAACCATTTCAGATAAAGTTGGCCGCTGGGTAGATGAATTAGCGTCTGCACTGGCGTTTAATTAACAGCAGGGTAAAGGATATAATCAATGCAGGCAAATAAAATCGCATCGGCCATCAAGTCTTTTCCAGGTATGCCGGGTACCGCCGTCAAGCTCCTGGGCTTAATCGATGATTCGGCCATGCGGGTCTCCCAGATAGAGACAATATTGCGCCGTGATCCGGGCTTGACCGCCAATGTTCTTAGAATCGCCAATTCAGCCTATTTCGGAATTCCATCGAAGGTCGGCTCGATTCGGCAAGCGGTTATCTTGTTGGGGCTGAAACGATTGATTCAGATGGTCATCGCTGCCTGTGTCAGCGCCATCATGGACAAATCGGTTCCGGGTTATGATCTGCCACCGGGAGAACTTTGGCGCCACTCGATAGCCGCTTCGGTTGCTGCCGAATGTCTGGTAAAAGTGTTGAAGGTCGAAGCCGCTGAAGAAATATTTACGGCTGCCCTGTTGCATGATGTCGGCAAGCTGGTCCTGGGCGATTTTGTTAAGGATGAATTTAAGCAAATTGAAACGGCGGTCTCCCAGGGAATCAGCTTTGAGATGGCTGAAAAAATTGTGCTGGGAACCAATCATGCCGATGTCGGTGCCCGCATATTAACCAAGTGGTTGCTACCTCCTGAAATTGTCAATGCCGTCCAATTTCATCATGCGCCTGAAGAATCTGAGCGACTCAGCAACATGTTAGATATTGTGCATGTGGCTAATTTTATTAGTATGATGATCGGTATCGGTATTGGCAGAGATGGACTTCAGCACGAGCCAAGTGCTGAGGTGACAGAGCGTTTGGGACTTGAACCCAGCCATCTGGAGAAAGTCGCCAGCCAAACGATGCAATGGGTAAAGGAGTTCAACGAAGTTATGAACCCCCGCTAGTAGCGCTTAAAAAGGCTAGTAGCGCTTAAAAAAAGGAAGAGCAATGACGGATATTAACGCAACGATGAGTCTGGCAGGCCAGGCCCTTTTGACTCAGCAGCAGGCGATCAATGTCACCAGCCATAATATTGCCAATGTCAATACTCCCGGGTATTCGCGCCAGCAGTTGGTCCTGACGACAAATACTCCGCTGGATTCTCCGATCGGGCCGATTGGTACCGGGGTTAACGGTGCCACCATCGAACGCGTCTACGATCGCTATTTAAATGACCAGATCAGCAATGAAAGCCAGGGACTGGGAAGATGGGATGCGCAGAAAGATGCCGTAAAGCTGGTGGAAATGATTTTCAATGAAGCCCATGGGTCCGGGTTGAACGAGGCCATGAGCAAATTCTGGAACGCTTGGCAGTCCCTGACAACCGACCCCGACGGCACCACCGAAAGGCAGGTCCTGATCACGGCAAGTCAGGTCCTGGCCACCACCTTTAATCAGCTCGATACGGATCTGTCACAATCCCAGCAGGACCTTGATTTTGTCGTCGAGGGAACCGTCGCGGATATCAACCGCCTGGCGCAACAGCTTGCCGACTTAAACGAAAAAATCCTTTCATCCGAGGTCGGTTCCATGAGCGCCAATGATTATCGGGATCAACGCGAACTGTTGCTAAAAGAGCTTTCAGAATTAATCGACATCGATAGCTTTGAAGATGCAAATGGGACCTTATCGGTATCTGCGGCTAATGGATGGCCGCTGGTGACTGCGGAACTGTACTGGCAGCTTTCCACTGAGACCAATGTCGCCGGGCTTCAGGAAGTTGTATGGGTCGATGCTGACGGCAACACCACCAATATAAACGCGGAAATTTCCAGTGGAAAATTAAAGGGATTGCTTGAGGTTCGTGATACGATTATTGCTGATTATATGACGCGTTTGGACACTCTGGCAGGAACCCTAATGAACGATGTCAACTTGCTGCATCAGGCAGGTTTTGATCTGAACGGAATCGGAGGTGAAGTATTTTTCATTGGGACCGGTACGGCGGCGGATTTGGAAGTCAACCCGAACATTATGGCCGACCTGAATCTGATCGCCGCGGCATCTGACGCGGTAACCGTTCCCGGTGACGGCCGCAATGCCGTTGACATCGCCAACTTACAATATGACTTGAACATGGGTGGCACCCAGTCCTACAACGATTTTTACGGCGCCATTGTCAGGGATGTGGGCAATGAAGTGTTAAAATCGGACGCTTATTATAATCACCAGTCGGATATGATGGTGCAGCTGGAAAACCAGCGGGAATCGGTTTCAGGGGTTTCGTTGGATGAGGAGATGATTAATTTAATTAAATTTCAGAACGCCTATACGGCAGCGGCCAAACTGATCACGACGGCCGACGAAATGATGCAAACGGTATTGCAGTTGATATAAGAAGGGAAATATTGCAGATCGCATCCCAACAGAAGGGGGATAATCATGCGAGTGACCAATAACATGATGACAGATTCGCTGGTGCGCTATCTTACGGCCCAGAATGAAGCACTCTATGAAAGACAGAAGATTATCGCATCTCAGAAGCGGATCAACCGGCCGTCAGATGATCCCATCGGCATCGGTAAAGTACTGGATTATCGTCAAACCCTCAATTCCATAGAGCAATATGAGACCAATATTCAAAGCGGGCAGGAGCGGCTGGAAATTACCGAAATTACACTGGATTTGGTGGATGAATTGTTGCAAGGGGTCAGAGCGATCGGGATGACTGAGGCTGGCGGAACAACCGAAAGCCGCCAACTGACGGCTGAACAAGTCAAGAATATGTTTAACCAGGTACTCGATCTGACCAATTCGAAACTCAACGGCGATTATATGTTTTCAGGTTATCAAACCCGAACAGCACCTTTTTCACGCGATGATACGCTGGCCACGACATTTGACCAATTTACCGTTACCTACAATGGCGATGACGGGGATGCACGATTTATCGTCGCCCATAACACCGAAATCACCATTGATGCCGATGGCCGACCGCTGTTTCAGAATGCAGCCGCAGGCGGCATCAATATCTTTGATGCCATGCGCGACTTAATTGTGGCCCTGGAAACCGACGATACGGTCGCCATATCGGCCCAGGCCGACTTGATAGACCATGGCCGCAAACAGATTAATAACATACGCGCAGCCAATTCACCGATTTTATACCAGCTGATGACTTCCGAAAACCACTGGCAAAATTACAAGCCCAAAATTCAGGAGTTGTTGGCCAAGGAGGAAGAGGTGGATGTTACCCAGGCGGTGGTGGAGCTTCAAAGCATCGAGCTGGCGTATCAGACGACGCTAGCGACCACAGCCAGGATCACTCAACAAGGACTTATTGATTTTCTGAAGTAAAAAAATGAAGAAAACACTTATCGTCATTAGCAGTATTGCCGTGCTCTTATTCATCATTACCCACCCGATTTCGGGTCTCAACAGCGAAAGTATCGTACGATTAAAAGAAGCCGGTGTCAGCGACGCCACCATCCAGATTATGGTCAGGGAAAAAGTTGTGGAAACGGCCGCCTTCAGTGTGCAGGAAATTATTGATATGAAAAAGGCCGGGATCAGTGAAAAAACCATCCAGATGGTCATAAAGGAAGGGTCTTTTTTGAAGGATACCGCCCCCATTATTTATGGGAAGGATGTTCGATCCATCGAATTTACCACTGCCCGGGATGTCATCGAACTCAAGAAGGCCGGAATCAGTGATGAGGTTATCCAGGCGATCCTCTACGTTGTTGGTGAAAGCACCGATGCTCAGCGGAAAAATGCTTACGACCTGCTCAGGGATATGGAAATTCGGGTTGATTTGCGAGGAGGGGATTAAAACCCTTGCCGCTGGAGTACTGGAGTGATGGAGTGTTGGCGTAATGGATCAGTTCTATTATGAATTCAGCTGTCTTCCAACTCTCCAATACTCCAGTGCTCCAACACTCCATGATTGATATGACTATTGATTGCCACCAGTGCACCCATTATTATGTCACCTGGAATCCGAACTTCCCACATGGTTGCCGCGCGATGGGATTTAAAAGCCGGCGATATCCAATCAATGAAGTGCGCAATATTATGAACGGGAAGGACTGTCTTTTGTTTATCGACAGGAAAAAAAATAAAGTTCGATATTCTGCGAATCTCAAGGATTAGGTCCTGCATTTTCCCCTAAAACGACCTAGAAAACAGACTTCATTCCTAGCGTTCATTGGCGCAGGCTTCATTTTCCACTCCCATAATTGCAGGGGCCTCAATACGTTTACGCAGATGTGCATTTAAATCCTCACTGACCAGATCTGCGGCATCTTCGAGCAAAGACATAAAAATTTGCGAATAGCCTTTCGATCTCAACTGGGATTGGACCTGTTCACGGTAATTCTTTTTCCCTTCTTCAACAGTGACCCGTAACATGTGGTAAAGATCCATTGGTTCCATGTCTTTCGGAAGAGAGAACTGACCGACGATGCGGGTCGCCTG
>JASFIX010000361.1:0-5149 GCA_050122435.1 Desulfobacterales bacterium | reverse complement strand
ATAGAAGACCCCTTTGACGATGTCTGGCAAGTTCTTGCCCTGGCGGATGTTTTCCAGAACTTCGGTTGCCGAAAAAACCGTACAGAAGCTCCCCAGTTTGACCATATTTTCGGATTGGCTGGCCAGCCGGTCCATCTCATCGAGCGCTACATCCAGACGCATGGCCATTTCTTCCAGAAAGGCACCGGTACCGGCTGCGCATTTGCGATTCATTTTGAATCCGGTGCGTTTGCCGGACGGATCCAGTTTGATGATTTTGTTGTCCTGACCGCCGATATCAATTATGGTCGTCGCAATGGGAAAGTAGTAAAAACACCCCTTGGCGTGGCAGCCGATTTCAGTTTTCGTGTCCCGGGCATATGGTACGTTTTTGCGGCCGTATCCGGTTGAAATGGTATTTTCGATGTCGCTTTTTTGTGTGCCGGCCATTTTTAAAGCCAGGTTGAGGCAGGCGTCGGCGGTGGCCGCAAAGTCGGTGCCCGATTTTTTGACCGCATGGCCGATCAGGTTTTTTTCGCTGTCGAGGAGGGCGACTTTTGTACGTGACGCTCCGACATCGACACCCGCGTAGGTTACTTTAGAAACCATATCTGCTATTTTGACTCTAATCCTTTTACCAGGGCGCTCAGGGTGTGGTTATACGGCGTCTCGGTTCCTGTGCGGGCACCGTATTCAACAAATTTACCGTTGATAAAATCGATTTCGGTTCGCCGGCTGGCCTCGATATCCATCAACATAGACGGTTTGTGATCACCCGCATTGCCCATATACTCCATTGCATGGACATAAAAATCCCATCCCAGATCAATTTCATTGGCCCGGGCGACCCGGATGCATTCCTTAACCAGGGCATCGACGATCTGAAAGACAATCGGGTCGTTCATCGCACGCGACATCGTCAGCCCGGTAACGGCACACACCGGATTCATGCAGGCATTCATAACGCTCTTGCGCCATACCATCGATATAATGTTTTCGGTGTGCTCGGTGGTAAGGTCGCATTTGCTCAGGGCATCGGCAATGGCAATGGCTGAATTACGGGATTGCGGATCCAGCTCCTGGATAAAATGCGGCGGGTGGTGAAAGGGGATTTTGACGTGTGCCGGTCCCGCCAATCCGCAACCGTAATTGACAACCGCGCGCATGACATCCTTCCTGCCGAGTATTTTGGCCAATTCCAGTTCCGTATCAATTCCGTTTTGCCAGCTGACGATGGCCATGCCTTCTTTATGAAAGCCTTCAATGGCGGAGGCAATTAGCGGTAGCGCATGCGCCTTGACGGTGATGAAGATTACGTCCGGGTCATAGTCAGCCAGTTCATCAATGTGGGTGCATGTTCGGGTGACCTTGTGCTGAATATTTTCCGCACCTTCAAGAATAATTCCAGGGTCTAACGCCGGTGCCAGCAAGTCCGGCAGAACATCGCAAAGCGTGACCTCATATCCGCCTTTGGCCAAAAAGCAGGCGACGATACACCCCACCGGGCCGGCCCCGACCACGGCAAATGATTGGGGACTAAAATTGGACCCATCGCTCATATCTTACCTCCCCGTTTTAAAAGTGAGCTAAAGTTTGAAGTGATCTAAAGTGATCTAAAGTTATCTTTCCTGCTTCGGGCGTTCATCGATGACGCGCACCGCTTTACCTTCGCTGCGGGCAATGCTTTTCGGATCGACCAGCTCCACCCCCACGCCGATTCCCATCATGCCTTTGATATGACCGGCGATTTTCCCTTCGATTTCATGTCTTCGAGATTCGCCGGCCTCATAAATTTCTTTTTTGCCTTCCACCTGAATCTTGAGCTGATCCAGATACCCTTTTTTGCTTACCACCAGCCGATATTGCGGTTCGACTTCTTCAATTTCCAGCAGCAGCGCCTCAATCTGCGAAGGAAATACATTCACACCGCTGATAATAAGCATGTCATCCGAGCGGCCGTATATTTTGTCCATTCGTATAAAGGTCCGGCCCTCGTGTCCGGGTTCGCGCCACAGGCGCGTAATGTCTTTGGTGCGGTAACGAATCATGGGCATGGCACGGCGCTGCAAAGAGGTGAAAATCAACTCTCCCTTTTCTCCTTCCGGTAGAGGTTCCAATGTCTGCGGGTCGACGACTTCCGCCAGAAAGAAATCTTCATTAATATACAGGCCGTTTTGATCCCCGGCATCATATGCCACCCCGGGTCCGCAAAGTTCCGTTAATCCAAAAGCTTCCATGGCTTTGATACCCATGCGCTCTTCGATTTCCTGGCGCATGCCCTCTGTCCAGGGTTCAGCGCCGAACACCCCCACGCGCAGGGGGAGCTTTTTAATGTCGACTTTCATTTCTTCGGCCCGTTCGGCAATCGTCAGGGCATAAGACGGTGTGCTGAACAGTACATTTGATCCAAAATCCTGCATGAGGGTAATTTGCCTTTCTGTCAATCCGGAGCTGGTTGGGACCACCGCGCAACCGATTTTGGTTGCTGCTTGGTGAAATCCCAATCCACCGGTAAAAAGACCATACCCATAGGAATTTTGAACAATGTCCTCTTTGCGCACTCCGGCAGCCCAGAGGTTGCGACACATACACTCAATCCATTGCTCCAGGTCCTCCTCGGTATAGGGGCCGGTAATGGGTTTGCCGGTCGTACCCGAAGACGCATGCACCCTGACCACTTCTTCCAGGGGTACTGCGCACAGGCCGAAGGGATAATTGTCCCTTAGATCATTTTTGACGGTAAACGGGAGCTTGGCGACATCTTCCAGGCTTTTGATGTCTCCGGCACTGATACCCATCTCTTTGAATTTATTTTTATAGAATGGCACCTTTTCAGATATCCATGCAATGGTTTCTTTCAGTTTTTCCAGCTGAAATTTTTTAAGCTCCTCCACTGGCATGCATTCAAACTTATCGTTCCAGGGCATGGTCTTCCTCCTTTTTGAGTATCAAATTGTTTATAATCGCCATAAAATTATGCAGCCTTGGCGGCAGCTTCAAAACCCAGTTCAAAGGCTTTTATATTAATATCGACAAAGGCCTTTTTGGTGGATGTCCGAATGGCCTCTTTTACGTTGTCAGCTGTTACCGGCATAATTCCGGTCTGAATCAACGAGCCTAAAAGCACCATATTTAAAGACATTATATTGCCGGCCTGTTTTGCCAGCGTCTGGGCATCGAAAGCGATCAGCTTGGCGGTTTTATTGCGGATCAACTCCTGCATCTCCTGTATATCCGGATAAGTTCCTTTGCCGATGGCCACTGTAAACGGCGGCAGCGGGGCCGTATTGGTAATCACCACGGTATCGGCATTGCATTTGTTTAACGCTCGCAGCGTCTCCGAAGGCTCAAAGCCCAGAAGAACGTCCGCCTCCGCATCTGAAATAATTGTACTTTCGGCATCGCCGAAAACCACAGCGGACTCTACGACACCACCTCTCTGGGCCATTCCATGGATTTCACTCATACGAACGGGGATTTCGGCCAGCAGCGCCGCCTCACCCAGCACTTTGGATGCCAGCAGATTTCCCTGTCCCCCAACGGCCACGATGATCAGTCTTTTTGTTTCCATAAATTTTTCCCTGAATTTTTAGTTAATCGAATTAAAACCCGTTATCGTTTTCTTTTTCAGTTTAGTTTTTAATTTGGAACCTGGAGTACTGGAGTGTTGGAGTACTGGAGTGCTGGATGAAAAAAAGAAACATCTCGAGTTCAGTTTTTATACCCATTACTCCATTACTCCATTTCTCCAACACTCCAATGTTATGACGACTTTGCCTTTTCCTTTGAGCGGACCGGCACAATTGCTTTTTCCGGGCAAATTTGGGCACAAACCGCGCAGCCCGTGCAAAGGTCGGCATTGATATAGACTTTTTCACCCTCTGTGTAGAAAGCCGGGCAGGCCAGCTCATTAACACAATCTCTGTGATTCTTGCATTTTTCGCTGATATGAAAAGGTTTGCCAACGGCTTTTTTAAGACTGCGGGCATAAAGGACACAGGCTTCCTTGGAGATGATGACCGAAACCCCCTTATAACCGATGGCTTCCTTTATGGCTTCAACACTCTTGCTTACCCGGAAAGGCCTGATTACCTTTACATGGGGCACACCGATGGCTCTGACCACTTTTTCAATCGATACCCGACCATAGCCGGCCAGGTTAAAATCTCCCATATCAACACCCGGGTGCGGTTGATGACCGGTCATGGCGGTGGTGCTGTTATCCAGAATAACCAGGGTGAAATTATGGTTGTTAAAAACAGCATTGACCAGACCGGGAATTCCGGAGTGAAAAAAAGTTGAGTCTCCGATAAAAGAAATAACTTTTTTATCGGTGGCAGCTGAAAAGCCGCATCCGGTACCGACGGACGATCCCATACACAGGAGAAAATCGGCCGTTGAAAGCGGTGGCAAAACGCCGAGTGTATAACACCCGATGTCTGTCGGATAAATTGTTCCCAGGTCCTCAGCCGCTTTTTTTACTTCATAATAAGTTGCGCGGTGAGAACAGCCGGCGCACAGGTTGGGCGGCCGCTGGGGCACTTCCGGAACATCGTCAAGATCCGGTTTGACAGCGGGCGTATAGGGCACTTCGAAAAACCGGGCGATATTTTCTCTTACCTGGGCGGGGTTGAACTCGTAAAGGCGAGTGAACAGGTCCTCGGCTTTTCCGCGGATGGGCAGCGTTAAACCTTCTTCCTGCGCAAAGGCCTTGACCTGTTCCTCCATATAGGGTTCTCCCTCTTCGATAACCAGCACTTTGTCACATTCTTTCAAAAAGGCCTTAATTAATTTTTCGGGCATAGGGTATGAAAAACCCAGCCGAAGCATCCTGACGCGATCGGCGATATTTAATTCTTTGATGGCATCCGATGCGTAATTGTAGCTTACGCCATTGCAAACGATGCCCCATTTTCCATCGCCATTAATGAGATTAAAGGGTGAATCTTCTGAAAATTCCTTGGCCTTCTCAATGTTTTTCAGTAGCTTAACATGTAAATTTCTGGAAACCGCCGGTACCGTAACAAGGTTGAAGGGATCCTTCACAAAGTCGCCCTGGGTTTTGGGGGGCTTTATTTCTCCCAGCGTGACGATTGCGGAGGAATGGTTGATGCGGGTAGTGGTGCGAAACAGGACCGGTTCCTGCAATTTTTCAGAGATCTCAAACGCA
>JASFIX010000360.1:0-5150 GCA_050122435.1 Desulfobacterales bacterium | reverse complement strand
GCGAGGCCTTTATATGCGGCTCCCAGAGGATAACTTTTGCGCAGTTCAACGAACGCGTAAACAGTCTGATCCAGGGACTCCGCTCTTCAGGCGCCAAAAAGGGTGATGTCATCGGAATTCTGTCTTGGAATTGCCTTGAATATGCGGATGTCTATGGGACTGTGATGAAAGGCGGATTTATCGCATCACCCTTCAATCCCCGACTGAATGAAGATGAGCTTGAATATCTTATTAATTATTCCGAGGCAAGCACCCTCTTTTTCGGCCCGGATCTACATGACACAATCGTAAGCCTGCGCTCCCGTCTTTCCAAAGTTAAAAACTATATCACCTTCGGGGAATCGCTTCCTGGTTTGCTTTCTCATCAAGAGATGATCGCTGCCTACCCATCGCATGAACCGGATGAGAGTGTGGCGCGGGAAGATCCTTATCTGATTTTTTACACCAGCGGTACCACGGGTGTCCCTCGAGGTGCCCTATATACGCATTTTCGTAAGCTGGATAACACCCGAATAAAAGCCCTTGAGATGGGCGTAAAGCCCGAAGACCGGCATGTCCTGGTATTGCCGTTTTTCCACATTGGTGGTGATTGTCATGTCTGGCCCTTTTTCTTGGTCGGGGGCTGTAATGTAATCATGCCGCAAAAATCTTTTGATCCGGTTCCCGTCCTCGAGGTGATCCAAAATGAAAAGGCAACCGATATGCAAATCGTTCCCACCCAGCTCAATTCCATATTGTCCTGTCCCGATCTTAAAAATTACGATCTAAGCAGTCTGAACAGGATATATTATGCTGCATCTCCCATGCCGCTGGAGTTATTAAAAAAGGGGCTTGAGATATTTGGCCCGATTTTTTCACAGGGCTACGGACAAACCGAGTCGGGACCGCAGATTTGTGCCCTTCCCAGAAAAAATCACCAGGTTTTGGATGGGACGGCGGAAGAACAAAAAGTGTTAAGTTCCTGCGGGCAACCAAGCCTGGGTGTTCACGTCAGAGTGGTTGATGACGAAAACCATGATGTGGCACCCGGAACAATCGGTGAGATCATCGCTCAAAGTGATTCCCTCATGGTTGAGTACTGGAATAGACCGGACGAAACCCGAGAGGTTCTGGTTGATGGCTGGCTGCATACCGGCGACCTTGGATACTATGATGAAAAAGGGTTTATATATATTGTCGACCGCAAAAAGGACATGATTGTATCCGGTGGCGAAAATGTGTATTCACGCGAAGTGGATGAGGTCCTCTATCGGCATCCCGCGATTGCCGAAGCTGCAGTGGTGGGAATCCCCGATCCGGTATGGGTGGAACGGGTTCATGCGGTGGTCGCATTGGAGGCCAATGCCGTCGTGACGGAGGAAGACATTATCAATTTTTGCAAAACGCACCTGGCTTCCTACAAGGCGCCTAAATCCATCGAGTTTGTTGAATCTCTTCCTAAAAATCCCCAGGGAAAGATTCTTAAAAAAGAAATTCGCAAACGATATTGGACGAGCATACAATAGTTACGGAAGCTTTTATTATAGGAGGATTAGATGTCAGAAGTTAAACACGTAAAAACGGTTTGCCGAAGCTGCCACGGCGGATGCGGGGTAATCGCTCATGTAAAAGACGGCAAAGTCATAAAGGTGGAGGGAGATCCGGATTCACCGATAAGTCACGGTACAATGTGTACCAAAGGCCTGGCGATTACGCAGCTTGCATATCATCCCGATCGGATCCTTTATCCCATGCAAAAATCTGCCGGAAACTGGAAACGGATCAGTTGGGATGAGGCCCTGGATGCTGTGGCAACGAAGTTCAAAGAAATCATAGCAGAAAACGGCCCCGAATCCATCATCATCGGACAGGGCACCGGCCGGGACTTCGAAAGCCATTTCTCGCGTTTTGGGAATTTATTGGGGACACCCAACATGTTAACTGCCGGCCACATGTGTTATCTCTCACGCATTGGTGCGACCCTGACCACATGCGGCCGTCACCCGGCCATCGATTATGCCAATAACCCCAAATGTATTGTCATGTGGGCCTGTAATCCGCTGTGGACCAATCCGGATGAATACAAGGGGGTCAGTTTCTGGCGGGCTTATGAAAAAGGAGCGAAACTGATCGTAATTGACCCGCGCAAGGGGTTTCTGGCAAAACGAGCTGACCTCTGGTTGCAGCTTCGGCCGGGTACGGATGCGGCCCTGGCTTTAGGTTTTTTTCATGTGATAATTGAAGAAGAATTGTACGACCCAGATTTTGTGAACAACTATATTCACGGCTGGAACGCCTTTGTAGATCGGATTAAAAGCGATTATCCGCTTGAACGCGTGGCAGAGATCACCTGGGTAAAACCGGACCTTATCCGTCAGGCTGCGCGCCTGTACGCAAATACAAAGCCAGCCGGAATCCACTGGGGGGTGCCGACGGAACAAACCATCAATTGCACTGATTTCACCCGAACCGCAGTAGGTCTCATGGCGGCTACCGGCAACCTGGATGCTCCCGGCGGGAATGTTTTTCATGAGCCACCCGGTACTCGAACGATTTCTGAATTTTCGGCGCATAAGGCTTTGCCTGACGAGCAGAGAAAAAAACGTTTAGGTGGGGACCAATACAAGCTGGCGTCGCGCATGACGATTGTTACGCCCAAATGTGCCTGGGATGCGATTTTGACCGGCAAACCCTATCCGGTCAAAGCCGGATACCTGGTGGCAAGCAATCCGGTGGTGTCCAGAGCGAATGCCGCTGAAGTTTATGACGCCCTGAAAAAATTGGATTTTCTGGCAGTGTCGGATTTCTTCATGACACCGACCGCGGAGCTGGCGGATATCTTTTTGCCGGCCGGCACCTGGCTCGAACAGGATCACGTGTCGGAAAACTGGAAATATCACGGCTACGTGCTGGCCAGACAAAAGGTGGTTGAAATCGGTGAATGCTGGCAGGACCACAAAATATTTATGGAACTGGGCAAGCGACTGGGCCAGCAATGGTGGGACACCATCGAGGATTCTCTGGACTGGCTGCTCGAGCCCACCGGCCTTCGCTGGGAGGAATTCAAGCAGAAAGGTTACCTTCAGGGCAAACAGAAATATTACAAATACAAGGAAAATGGGTTTTCCACCCCTACGCGCAAAGTCGAGCTGTATTCCACCATTTTTGAGAAATGGAACCGCGATCCGTTGCCCAAGTACACGGAGATTCCCGAAAGTCCAGTTTCCCGTCCTGATCTGACTGAAAAATACCCCTATATTCTAAATGCCGGGCTGCGCACGCCCACATTTTTTCACTCTGCCAACCGACAGATACCCTGGCTCAGAGAAATCCGGCCCGATCCCATCGTGGAGATCCATCCCATTACAGCTGATAAACACAGCATCTGTGAAGGAGACTGGATCTGGATCGAATCTCCGCGGGGCCGTGCCAAAGAAAAGGCCAAGTTAAATGATGGTATCGATCCGGCCGTAATCGTGGCCGAGCACGGCTGGTGGTACCCGGAAATAAAAGACACAGATCACGGCTGGGACCTCTCGAATATTAATTTGCTCACAGACAACTCCCACGAATCCATGGACCCGGTGATGGGAGCGACGAATTTGCGAGTCTTGTTGTGCAACATATATCGCTGCGAAGATGATAAGGAGAAAATTAGATGAATAAAGTCTCGTTGGTATTTTACAAAAAGTACTGTATGGGCTGTCATGCCTGCGAGGTCGCCTGCAAGCAGGAACACGCACTGGGAGTGGGACCCCGGCTGGTGCGTGTGCTTGAAAAAAGTTCCGATTTTATCCCGATCTATTGCCACCATTGTGCCAAAGCCCCTTGCCGCGAGGCTTGTCCGGTGGAAGCAATTTCCAGAAACGAACAGGGAATCGTTTTAATTGAAGATGATCTGTGTATTGGCTGTAGAGAATGCGTCGAAGCCTGCCCTTTTGGCGCCATGCAATTTGAAGATCATCAAGAGATTGCCGTAAAGTGCGATCTCTGCGTTCACCGGCTGGCTGAAAGCAAATCGCCGGCCTGCATGAGTGTCTGCCCAACGGCCTGTATCCGTTTTGGCAACCAGAAAAACATTGCAGCCGTCTTTGAGAGGACGACATCACCAGAGGCGTAAAGTGCGAAATGTTTTTGTTGATACGATTTTGTTCCTTTTGCTATTTGTAAAAGTTGTATCTGGATGCACTCAGGGAGATTTAATAAATGGAAAATGATAAGCAGATAAAAATACGGATTGACAACCTTATGCTCAGCTTCGGCGGGGTCTTTGCCCTTGATCAAGTGAGCCTGGACGTCAGAGATAATGAAATTCTGGCTATCATTGGACCCAATGGGGCCGGCAAGACTGCTTTGCTCAATTGCATCAATGGCTTTTACAAGCCGCAAGAAGGCGAAATCTACTATGACGGGCAGCGAATTACCCGTATGCGTCCGGATAAACTTGCCAAACGCGGCATTGCCCGAACTTTCCAGAATATCGAACTCTACACGGGGCTCAGCACCCAGGATAACATCATGGCTGCCCGGCACGTGCTTATGAAGCAAAGTTTCGTGACAGGTGCATTGTACTTAGGTCGGGCACTTCGGGAAGAAATCGAGCACCGTAAGGCTGTCGAGGAGATTATCGACTTTTTGGAAATGGCGCCGATGCGAAAGAAAGTGGTCGGTGTCTTGCCGTATGGGATGCAAAAAAGAGTTGAGCTGGGAAGAGCATTGGCGCTGGAGCCGAAAGTGCTGTTGCTCGATGAACCCATGGCCGGGATGAACCTGGAGGAAAAGGAGGACATCGCCCGCTTTATCCTGGACATATTTGAAGGACAGGGAGCCACCTATCCGGACGCACCCGTTCTGCGCGATGGGATTCGCAGCATCATCCTGGTCGAACATGATATGGGGGTGGTGATGGACATCGCCGACAGGATTATTGTCCTTGATTTTGGGCGCAAGATTGCTGAAGGCACGCCGGCTGAAATTAAGACGAATCCGGAAGTAATCAGCGCCTATTTGGGCAAAGAAGAATCGGCTTAGCTGCATGGAAAATGGGTTATGGTTAACCAGTAGAAATGAGGCAAAATGCTGGAAGTCAACAATATTGAAGTTGTCTATATGAATGTTATCCAGGTACTGCGCGGCGTGTCGCTGACGGTTGCTGACAACCAGATCGTTGC
>JASFIX010000359.1:0-5160 GCA_050122435.1 Desulfobacterales bacterium | reverse complement strand
ATGTGATTGAGTATTGTTACCATCAAGTTCCCAGATGGAATACACTCAGTATCACCGGATATCATTTCAGAGAAGCCGGTGCAAATGCCATCCAGGAACTGGCTTTTACGCTGGCAGATGCCATCCTTTATATCGAAAATGCGTTGGAACGCGGTCTGGATGTAGATGATTTTGCGCCCCGATTGTCTTACAGCCTGTCGTGTCACCAGGATTTATTCGAAGAAGTGGCCAAATACCGGGCTGCCAGACGAATGTTTGCAAAAATTGTCAAAGAACGTTTTCAGGCCAAAAACCCCAAAAGCTTCCTGTTCAGGACCTACAGCGGGTCGTGCGGATCAACCTTGGTACCCCAGCAACCGCAGAACAATATTGTTCGAATTGCCATGCATGCCCTCATGGGGATTTTGGGAGGCCATCAAGCTATCCATACGGCTTGCTGGGATGAAGGTTATGCCATTCCAACCGAAGACTCCGCTCGATTGGCGTTAAGGACGCAGCAGATCCTGGCCCACGAGAGCGGTCTTTGCAACACGATTGATCCGCTGGCAGGATCCTATTACGTGGAAGCCTTAACCGACGAAATCGAAAATCGAACCTGGGAATATCTAAGTAAAATCGATGAAATGGGGGGCATGCTCAAAGCCATTGAAAGCGGTTTTGTTTTCAGAGAAATTCAGGAATCAAGCATTGAATTTCAGCGTAAGGTGGACAGCGGCGAAAAAGTCATTGTGGGGCTGAACAAGTTCGTAATGCAGGAAGAAGAAGATGTTGAGCAACAGGATATATTTGAATACGATCAACGGATTGAGGAGACTCAGCAAGAAAAGCTGGCACAAGTAAAAGCCAAAAGGGATGGGGAACAGGTGGCTCAAGCTTTGCGGGACTTAGATAGCGCCATCGATCAAAACGAAAATTTAATGCCTTATATCATCGAAGCTGTCAAATGCTACGCCAGCCTCGGCGAAATATGCGGCGTCATGCGGGAGAAATGGGGAGAGTATAATCCGCCCGTCTATATATAACGTTTAAACGCACAATTGGAAAACCGGAAAAGGTGCCATGCAAAAACAGAAGACCCGTGCGCTGATTGCCAAAGTTGGACTCGACAGTCATGATCGCGGCGCTAAAATAGTTGCGCGAGCCCTGCGGGATGCGGGTTTGGAAGTCATCTACACCGGGATCCGTCAAAGCGTGGATCAGGTGATCAACGCCGCCGTGCAGGAAGACGTGGATTTGCTGGGTCTCAGCTTTTTGGCCGGGGACCATCTGGTGCTGGTTCCAAAGGTGATCCAGGGACTAAAAGAAAAAGGCCGAGGGAATATCCCGGTACTGGTGGGCGGTATTATCTTGAAGCATCACGTTCAAGAATTGGCTGAGATGGGTGTAAAAAAAGTATTTTTACCCGGAACTCCTTTGGTTGAAATCATCAACTATATCCAGGAAAATGTGTCCCCGCCTTCCTAAATGAATCAGAAAACCATCGGCATACAAGATTTTTTTGAACTTGAAATATGATAAATAACGGCAAGCGTGCGGAAAGGGATCAGGTTCGATGACATCATTGAATTACATTGGGAAAAGACTTCGCAAGAAAGACGGCCGGGAAAAAGTTACCGGTCGCGCCATTTACGGACAGGACCTTGTCTTGCCCAGAATGCTTTATGGTAAGATTCTATACAGCCTGTACCCCCATGCAAAAATTCGCTCAATCGATACCCGCAAAGCCAGGCGGGTACCCGGGGTCAGGGTAATATTGACCGGAGCGGATATCCCCGATATTCGATTCGGTTTTATCAAGGATAATATGCCCATAAAAAAGGGGATTGTGCGCTGGACCGGAGATGAAATTGCGGCGGTGGCCGCTGAATCTGAAGAAGCAGCCGAGGAAGCCTTAGCATTAATTGAAGTCGATTATGAAGAACTTCCCGCTGTTTTTACGCCCCACGAGGCTCTGGCAGAGGGGGCCCCGATTCTCCACGAAGGACGCAAGTCCAACCGCATTGATGAGATCTGTCGCACCTACCGCAAAGGCGACATTGAAGAAGGATTTGCCAAATCCGATATCGTGCTGGAGGAAACCTATCATCTTCAGCATATGCAGCATTGCACCATGGGTACCTATTTTTGTGCGGCGTCTTTTGATGCCGCCGGCAGACTTACCGTCTGGTCGCCGACTCAGGTTCCGTTCATTTTGCAAAAGGATATTGCCAATGCCATGGGCATCAATGGTCGCGATATTCGCATTCTGCAACCGACCATCGGCGGCGCTTTTGGTAAAGCGCTCGACATGTATGCCTTTGAGGTGATTACAGTGCTGCTGGCCCAAAAAGCAGGCCGGCCTGTTAAAATCGTGTTTACACGCGAAGAGGAATTTAGCATTGCCTGCAAAAGACAGGCGGCCCAGATTACATTGAAACACGGCGTTAAAAAAGACGGCAAATTAATGGCGCGCAAAGTCGACATTGTCATGAACGCCGGTGCTTATGTTTCCTGGGGACCGCTTTCCTCCTGGACCATGGTGCAGACATTTGGTTCCTTTTATGAAGTGCCGCATATCGACTTCCTGTGCACACCCGTTTATACGAATATGCCAATCTGCGGATCGATGCGCGGATATGGCAACCCCCAAGCCCACTTTGCGCTGGAATCCCAAATGGACATGCTGGCCGAAGCATTGGGGATGGATGCCGTGGAATTTCGCAAAATCAACGCCAACGAGCCTTACAAAACCACCGAACAGGGAATCGGGATTACCAGTTGCGGGTACATTGAATGTTTGGATGCGGCTTCAGAAGGAATCGGATGGAAGGAAAAACGGGGAAAGCAAAAATCACCGGCGCCGGATAAAGTACGCGGTATTGGTCTGGCGGGAATGTGGCATGTCGGTGGCGGATCTCGCATTTATCGATCCGATGGCTGTGGGGCCATTGTTAAAATTGATGATTTCGGTAACGTCTTTCTCCTGACGGGAGCTTCCGAGATCGGGCAGGGCTCCGATACCTCTCTTTGCCAGATCGTGGCGGATGTCCTGGGCGTCCCCTATGACACCATAACCCTGGTAAACAATGATACCGATATCACGCCCTGGGATGTCGGCTGTCATGCCAGTCGCACGACCTTTATCGGCGGCAAAGCCGCGTTATTTGCCGCGCGCGATGCCCGCAAGCAGCTGCTGGAGGCCGCCGGGGAAGTTTTCGAAATATCCCCCGAGGATCTTGATATTTATGACGGCGTCATTTTCCCAAAGGATGCCCCCAGCAAGGGCATGCCCTTTGAAAAAATTGTTCGACGCAAACACTTCCAGAGCGGCGGTGATCTTATCATTGGAAAGGGATTTTATGATCCTCCCACAACCCTGCTGAGCCCGAAAGACTCCCACGGCAATGTATCTGCGGCGTATACCTTTGCCGGTCAAGCAGTCGAAATTGAAGTGGATACCGAAACCGGACAGGTAGAGGTCATCAATGCCTCGGTGGCCCACGATATCGGCAAGACCATTAATCCGGTCGGGCTGGAAGGGCAAATTGAAGGTGGCGTTGTCATGGGATTAGGTTACGCGCTGTTTGAAGAAAGCGAGATCGAGGAGGGCCGGGTAATCAATCCGACATTTGCCGACTACCATCTGGCCACAAGCCTGGACGGACCGCCGCTTCAGATTAAAATGGTGGAAACCGACGATCCGGAAGGCCCGTTTGGCGCCAAAGGAATTGGTGAATGTGCTTCCATAGCGCTGGCGCCCGCGATCGCCAATGCCATTTATGATGCAGTGGGCGTGCGGGTCTATTCATTACCGATGACACCGCAAAAGGTTTATCAAGCGATCCTGAATAAGAAAAAAAAGGAAGCTTGATGGGATGAGTTTTAAAGGTTTGGTCGTTTGATCTGTTGATATAATGCGAGTTGAACGTTCAGAGGATGATCTAAATGATTTTTGAGGACCAATTTTTAATCGAAGCCTCGCGGCCCGCAGTATGGGCATTTATATGGGATCCGGAGAAGATGAGCGGCTGCGTTCCCGGGGTGGAACAGGTCGTCGCAGAATCCGATGACACCTATTCAGTGCGGGTCAAAACGAAGGTGGGATTCCTCTCGGCGACTTTTAATATGGGAGTTAAAATTATGGAAGCCGAGGAGCCAGCTCGCCTGATGTCTGTTTTTGAAGGCAAAGACAGCAAAATTGCCAGCCGGCTAAAGCAGGTCAATACCATGGAGTTGATCGAGGTATCACCGACCCAGACCGAAATGCGGTATCATGCCGAAGTGACATTAATGGGTAAATTGGCAACCCTGGGCCGCAGTGTGATCAAGGGCAAAGCCAGACAAATGATGAAAGCGTTCAGTCAGAAACTCAAAGCAGAAATCGAAAAATCTGAAGCGGACATGACAGCGGCCAAGGAGGTATAAATGCAGTCCTTTGAGTATTTTGAGGCGAAGAGCCTTGAAGAAGTAGTTCAGACACTGGCATCCGGTGACGAAGTTCGCGTGCTGGCCGGTGGATGCGGCATTTTACTTTTGATGAAACAGAATCTTTATTTTCCACAGGCGCTGGTGAATATCAAAAAAATTCCGGGATTAAAAACGATTGAGCAGGACAACGGGGCGGTGCGCATCGGCACCCTGACTACCCATAATGAGGTTAAGGGGGCGCCCCTTGTGGAGGAAAAGCTGCCGTTGCTTTCAGAGGCCCTGAGCTATGTGGCCACAAATCGCATTCGCAACATGGCCACCCTGGGAGGGACCCTGGCACATGCGGATCCGACTTCCGATGCGGCGCCGGCTTTGCTGGCCCTCGAAGCAAAGGTTGTGGTGATGGGCACCGAGGGCGAGCGGGTAATTGAACTGGCCGACTTCTTTAGAGATTATTTTGAAACCGTACTGGAACCCGACGAGGTGATTAAAGAAATCATTGTGCCGCTGCCGCCGGTGACCGCCAGAGGTTATTATACCCGCTTTCAGGTTCGCAAGGCCATGGACAAGGCCATGCCGGGAGTGGCGGTTCATATTGATTTAGAAGAAGACAAAAAGACGATTCGTTCAGCCCGGATTGGTCTCAGTGGCGTGGGGAATTGTTGTTTGAGACTCGAGGAGGCTGAGCAATTCCTAACGGGCAAGGAAGATCATCCGGACATTCGCCAAAAGATCGCTGACATCATCAAGGCA
>JASFIX010000358.1:0-5164 GCA_050122435.1 Desulfobacterales bacterium | reverse complement strand
TAATGGAAATGCGAGAAGCAAGAGCAATGTGAGTCTTATCAAATGGAAACCATTGCTGCTGACAGCTGGGAATCGAAGGTCGTTTCCCCAGAAACCGTGACCAACAAAATCAAGCCCGGGATGAGTATATTTTTAGGCACGGCAGGGGCTGAACCCCGGACCATGGTTCGCCATCTGATGACCGCTGGCAGCAAAAACTTAGAAGATCTAGAGCTGATCCAGCTGGTCAGCTTCGGGGATGCCATTTCCCTGCAAACACTACAATCTCAAAAGTTTCGTTTAACAACTTTTTTTTCCGGCTGGGTAGCAGACGAAGCCATCGAAGAGGGCCGGGTGGACATGATACCCAGTCGGTTCGTGAAGATTCCCCAATTAATCGAATCCCGCCTGTCACCTGTTGATGTTGCAATCGTTCAGATCACGCCCCCCAATGAAGCCGGATATTGCAGCCTCGGCGTTGCTATTGATGTGGCCCGGGAAGCGCTGGAACAGGCCACTATCGGCGTGGGTGAAATCAACACACAAATCCCCTGTACCATGGGGGATACGTTTATTCACCTATCTGAATTTGATTTTTTGATCCGTTCGATAGACTCACCGATATATTTCGACCGCTGGAAAACGAACGAAATCTGGGATCAGGTCGCTTTAAATACAGCCTCATTAATTGAAGATGAAAGCTGCCTGGCGTTTTCAATCGGCCCCATATACGAGTCGCTAGCCAAACAATTGATGAACAAACGCCATCTGGGAATACATTCTCCTTTATTTACGGATCCCTTGATGGATCTAATGCAAAGTGGAGCGGTCACCAATCGTCGCAAAGACACCTATCGCGGCCAATCCTTAACGTCTTACGCCCTGGGAACACCTAAGCTGATGCAATGGCTGGACAACAACCCGCTGGTCGAGTTCCAGCGAATCGATAAAGTATTTAATCCCCTGATCATCGGCCGCAACCCTAAATTTGTCACCGTTGTTGCCGCCAGAAAGGTGGATTTATACGGCCGTATCGGACTCTATGTAGGCAAAGGCAATGTGGCCTCCGGACCTGCCGAAGTCATGGATTTTCTAAGTGGCGCGGAGCTGTCAGAAGGCGGGCGCTCCATTTTTGCCCTGACCAGCCGGGATCCAAAAGGTGAGCCGAACATTTTGCTGTCTATCGCCAAACTGCCCAACCAGTTTAGCGCATTCGAAGCGGTCGGCGCCATTGTCACGGAATACGGTGTGGCCTTTTTACAGGGACGCACCATCAGGGAGCGAGCGCAAGCCCTGATTGATATCGCCCATCCGGATGACCGGGCAACTCTTGTGCAAAAAGCAAAAGAGAATAAGATCTTATACCAGGATCAGATTTTCCTGGCAGAAAGTGCACGTCTCTATCCGGCTGATATTGCTCAAACCCATATGGTCAAGGATGATCTTAAGTTAAGGTTTAGAGCCATTCGGCCCTCTGATGAGGAAGGCATGCGTCATTTGTTTTATCGGTTTTCAGAAGAAACGGTATACTACCGCTATTTTCAAACTGTCAGAAGCATGCCGCATGCCAAAATGCAGGAATACGTCAATGTGGACTGGAATCAGGTCATGTCCATCGTCTGCCTGGTTGGTGAAGAAGGAAAAGGCCGCATCATCGGCGAGGCACGCTATATCAAAATTCCGGGAAATCCGTTTGCCGAGGTGGTTTTTGTGGTGGACGAAAATTTTCAGCGCCTTGGAATTGCCACACTTTTATACCGGATGTTGATTCGCGCGGCTAAAGAGCGCGGTGTCAGGGGATTCGTGGCCGAAGTCTTGTATTCCAATATCGGTGGCATTATGAAAGTTTTTAAAAAGGGAGGTTTACCGATAAAAGCGCATCTGGAAGGCGGTATCTACCACCTGGAAATTCCTTTTAACTCATCCTCTAAAACTTAATTGTTCACCTTAAAATTTAAAAATTTTTTAAACCTACCATAGCCTGTCAGGCCCGCTAGGCAAGGTGTGCGAACCCGAAGTTTAAATCGACTTGACTTGCCCGCCATTTTACTGATATTGAACCCCTGTTTGGTTAAATATTGTTAATAATAACCAATAGATTTTGGATTTTGTAACAGGTAAATCGACAATGATTCAAACGCATGAATAACCCCGTTTCTTTTTAAGAGAGTGGGGTTTTGTTTTAGGAAGGCGCAGGTTCTGTTTAACTCATCGAAAGAAAAGGAGGTCGGAGGATGAAGAAATTGAGAAGAGCAATCCCAATCCTGGTTTTATGCGTGATACTGGCTGTCTGGTTAGGCGGCTGCGCCGGAAAGGGGGCGCCTGAAAAAACCAACTGTGATGCCCGCATCAAGTGGGATGTGACCGAGCTGGCCAAGCTCACCCAGTTTGACTGCGCGGTGGGCAAACATGGCGGCCAGCCATCTTTGATCTTTACCGTCGGCATTGAAAATCCAACCGAACAGCCCTACCGGTATCGGGTCAACGTTTTTTTGGAAGACATGGACAAAGCCGCCGGACATTACGTGCCGCGCAAAGGCAAGCCGCCGGTTGTAGATCCCGGCAAAACGGCAACTGTCAAGATCCCTTTTATCGGAACCGACAAAATGGCCAAAAAAGTTATGGTGAGAGTCACAACGATGAGCCGTGAATAAATTGAGATCACTTCAAATACTAGTAGATATGAAGGAGGATGTTTAAGATGAAGAAGCTGAATATGAAATATGTCCTTGTGGGCATTTTTATTTTATACGCGATTTTATTAATCAGCGGCTCAGCCCTGGCCCGGACCGAATTTGTTTCCATCGGAACCGGCGGAACGGGCGGCATTTATTATCCCTATGGCGGCGGCGTGGCAGAAATCTGGAATAAGCATGCCGAAGGGGTAAGAGCCGTGGCCGAGGTGACCGGCGCAAGCGTGGAAAACGTCAAATTGGCCCACAAAGGAGAAACCGTCATCGGTGAAGTCATGGGTGATGTAGCGGTAGACGGCTATAAAGGACTTACCAAGTTTAAGGGTAAAAAATACGATATTTTGTCCATGGCCATTATGTATCCCAATCTCCTGCAGGTGGTAACGCTTAAAAAGTACGGGATTACCAATATTGAACAGATCAAAGGCAAAAAGATCAGCTCCGGTAGCCCGGGCAGCGGCACCAATTTCATGGCCGAAGCTGTATTCGAGGCCCTGGGCATACCGTTAGATTCTTACAAAGACAGCCGCCTGTCTTTTACCGAAAGCGCCAATGCATTGCGAGACGGTACCATTGAAGTGGGCGTGTGGTCCGTTGGACCCGGAACCAGCTCCATTCTGGATCTGGCAACTACCCATGACATTCACATCATCAATTTTACCCCGGAACAGCAAAAGAAAATCTTGGCCACTAGAAAAGAATATTCGGCGGTGGATCTGGCAGGTGGCCTGTACCGCGGGATTGATAAGCCGGTTCCCACCATCGGGGTCTGGAACGTGATGATCTGCCAGGCGGGCCTGAGCACAGACTTGGTTTACAAATTGGCAAAATCTTTGTATGAGCACCAGGACTATCTGCTCAAGATTCATCCGTCAGCTTCATATACGACACCTGAAAATGCGGTGAAATACTCACCCATTCCTTTGCATCCGGGCACGATCAAATACCTGAAAGAAAAAGGCATCACCGTGCCGGCCAACTTGATACCGTAAATGAAAATCTTGACCGGGAAAAACCGGCTGCTGATGGTGGCAGCCGGTCTGGTCACCGCATTTTTTATAATCAGCTGGCGTATGCCCGGGGGGCTGGAATTAACGGTCACACCAGTTAAAGGCGGGCCGCCGCTGTTAGCATTGCCATTGCAGCCCGCTGAGCGCTTTACCCTGCATTATTATCATTCAGTAGAAAACACTCCGATCTGGGAAGAGCACAGCTTGGACGCCAAAGGCCGTATTTTCATTGAGGAGGAGCGCTATTTAAAATTCGGCGCCGGCATGGGCCGCATGCCCGGTGCGGGCCGCATGGTCCGGCGGGGTAAATATGAGGTTGTCGAAGATATGCACATGCCCACCGGGGATTTTGTGCTGCGGGTGGGCAGCCCCGGCGTCGATCACACCATCATCTGGCGCGGCCGCCACACAAACCTTTCGGCAGTGGCCCCGCATGCAGCCGTGCAGTTTTCCGCGCGACCGGTGAGTTTGTTGTATAATCTGTGGCGACGCCTGGTCCCGCATCCGGCGACGCCAAATTAAAAAAAAATGAACCGCAGAACACCGAACAAGGAATATCGAATGTCGAAATACTCAAAAAAAATACTTCTTAGATCTAAATTCCTTGTTCGATATTCGATATTCAAAAAACGGATACACAGCTTCGCGTAAAAGAATCCATGGCCGAGTCTAACCCAACAGAATCAAAAACCCCCACCGCCTGGCTGATTGCCAAAAGCTTGACGGTCATCGGTGTGGCTCTCAGCATTTTTCAGCTCTATACTGCCGGTATTGTGGCCATGACCGCCATGCGGCACCGTTCCGTTTTTTTAACCTGCATTCTGGCAATGACCTTTTTAACCAAACCGCTGTACAAAGGGGCCCGTAAAGATAAATTAAACGTTGCCATGATTGTCGATCTGATTCTAATCGCCATGGCGATTGCCATCGGGCTATACATTTTTATCGATTTGCAGGGTATTTTCGAACGGCAGGGGGACTGGAGCCCCTGGGATTTTCGGGTGGGAGTTGCACTGGTGATCCTGGTGCTGGAGGCCACCCGCCGGGTGATCGGCTTGAATCTGACCATCATTGCCAGCCTGTTTCTGCTGTTTGGCTATTTCGGCCCCTGGATGCCGGAGCTGATTGTTCATAAAGGCTATAGCGTCGAGCGCATCGCCACCACCCTTTCACTGACCACCGAGGGTATCTTCGGCTTGCCCTTGGGAGTGGCATCTACCTTTGTATTCATATTCATCTTATTCGGGGCCTTTCTGGATAAAACCGGGGCAGGTAAATTTTTTATCAACCTTTCATATTCAATTACCGGGCGCTTTTCCGGCGGCCCCGCCAAGACAGCGGTGGTGGCCAGCGGGTTTATGGGGTCAGTGGCCGGCAGTGCCGTGGCGAATGTGGTGGCCACCGGATCCTTTACGATTCCCATGATGAAAAAAATCGGCTACCGCAAACATGTGGCCGCGGCGGTGGAAGCCGCCGCGTCGA
>JASFIX010000357.1:0-5169 GCA_050122435.1 Desulfobacterales bacterium | reverse complement strand
ATGCGATTTCCCGTGGTGTGGGCATGATTCACCAGCATTTCGCCCTGGTTCCTTCGCAAACCGTACTTGAAAATATTATTGTGGGTGCGGATTCGGGCATTTTTCTTGACCTTAAATCAGCCCGGCGGCAACTTCTGGGGCTGCAGGAGCGTTTCGGCCTTAAAATCGACCCCGATGCCAGGGTGTGGACGTTGTCGGTAGGCGAGCAGCAAAAAGTTGAGATTCTCAAGGCTTTGTACCGGGACGCGGATATTCTCATCATGGACGAACCCACGGCGGTGCTGGCCCCGGCTGAAACCGCAGAGCTGTTCAACACCCTGAGGTCGCTTGTCAAAGAAGGCCGTTCGGTCGTTTTCATATCTCATAAGTTAAATGAGGTTATGGACATTTCAGACCGCATCGTGGTTTTGCGGGGCGGTCAGGTGGTGGCGGAACGACAGACGGCTGAAACCAATACCAGAGAACTGGCCAATCTGATGGTGGGTCGGGACCTTCTGGAGACCATCGAGAAGAAAGAACTGCCTGCCGCTGATCCCGTCCTTAGAATCAAAAGCCTCTCTGCGTTAAATGACAAAAAGCTTGCGGCGCTGAAAAGCGTTGATTTGATCGTAAGGCAGAATGAAATTCTGGGGATGGCGGGAATTTCCGGAAACGGCCAGAAAGAGCTTTCAGAGGTGCTTTTCGGGATGCGCTTCCCCACAGACGGTTCTATTCAAATAAATGACAGGCCCCTTAAATTCGGTAGCCCGACAGCAGCGATTAAATCAAATATGGGGAGAATACCGGAGGACCGCATCGACACCGGCCTGCTGATGGATCTTTCGGTGGAGGAGAACCTCATTTTAGAAAACCATTCCTCGGATGATTTGCAGCATTACGGGCTGATGAAATCCAAAGATATCCAGCACTTCAGCGAGGATCTGATTAAAAGATACAACATCAAGACCGCCGGCATTGATGCTGTCACCAAGAGTCTGTCCGGCGGCAACCTGCAAAAGGTCATGCTGGCCAGGGAACTGGCCGGGGAGCCGTCGCTGATCATCGCCTCACAGCCCACTCGCGGCCTCGACGTTGGAGCCATGGGATATATTCACCAGCGTCTTCTGCAGGAAAGGGAAAGAGGCGCGGGAATTCTTCTGATTTCAGAAGATCTGGATGAAATATTTGCGCTGAGTGATCGGATCGTCGTGTTGTTCGAGGGCGAAATCATGGGGGAGGCCCCGGGGGCAACTGCTTCAAGGGAACAGATCGGTCTTTGGATGAGCGGGGTAAAAGCGTGATCCGATTCAGAATCATAAAACGTGAGCCCTTGCCGGGCTGGGCAAAAATCGTTATCCCGATCGCAGCCATTCTCGTGACGCTGATTCTTTCTGCCATTCCAATTCTATTGGCCGGCGGCCATCTCTGGAAATCTTATTATTACCTGTTTCACGGCGCGCTGGGAACCCGCTACAATCTATTGGAAACCTTTGTAAAAGCCAGTCCCCTCTTGCTGACCGGGTTGGCGGTGGCCTTCGCTTTCAGAGCCAAATTCTGGAACATCGGCGCCGAGGGCCAGCTCCTTGCCGGCGCATTGACTGCCACGGTTTTGGGGGTTCATATGGGCAGCTTCCCGGCATTTATGGTCCTGCCGACGGTCATCATCGCCGGGTTCCTGGCGGGGGGCATCTGGGCGTCGATTCCGGCGATCTTGAAAACAAAGCTCAAAGTCGATGATGTGGTTTCCACCCTGCTCTTAAACTATGTGATGATCCATATCATGGGAGCGCTGCTTTTCGGCCCGCTCCAGCAACCCGGCTCGAGCTGGCCGCGATCATCGGCAATCATCGAAGCCGCCCAATATCCTATTCTGGTGGCGCGCTCGCGATTTCACATGGGTATTCTTATCGGCTTTGCCGCCGTATTGATCATATGGTTCATCAACAAAAAAACCACTTTCGGGTACCGCTCCAAGGCCGTCGGCACCAATATCCGGGCCGCTCATTTCGGTGGAATCAATACGACCTCCGTCATCCTGTGGACCGCGCTGATATCCGGCGGCCTGGCGGGCCTGGCGGGGGTCGGCGAACTGTGCGCACTTCAGTATCGGCTGATTATGCATATCTCACCGGGCTATGGCTATTCGGGGATCGTGATCGCCATGCTGGGCAGCCTTCATCCGGTGGGCGTGCTTTTTTCCTCACTTTTTTTCAGTGTCATTATTGTGGGTGCCCAGACCATGAGCCGCATGACCGGCGTACCCACCTATATCGCCGAAGTCATTCAAGGCATGGCATTAATGGTGATGCTTATTTTTTTGCTATTTACGGAATATAAAATCAGGATTAAGCGCAAATAATGAGTGAAATTTTCGATATCGCATTTATCTCAGGATTGATCGGGGCAACCATGCGGATGGCCACGCCGATCATATTTGCAACCCTGGGAGAGATTCTGTCCGAACGCGCCGGTGTGCTGAATCTGGGAATCGAAGGCATCATGCTGATGGGCGCCATGACCGGGTTTCTGTTCACATTTACCACGGGTTCCATCTGGTTTGGCGTGTTTGCCGCCGCCTGCGTGGGCATGCTCTTGGGGCTGCTCATGGCACTGCTCTCCGTGAACCTGGGGTTAAGCCAGCATGTTTCGGGCCTGGGTATTACGCTGTTTGCAACCGGATTGGCCATGTTTATCTACCGGCTGCATTTTGGCTCCCCCACCGTACCCCCGATTGTCGAGCCGTTTAAACAGGTGGCCCTTCCCGTGCTTTCCAAGATTCCGGTGATCGGCCCGGGCCTTTTCACCCAATATTCGCTGACCTATATCGCCTGGTTGCTGGTACCGGCAATGTCGATTTTGCTTTATAAGACCAACATCGGACTGAAGATCAGAACGGTAGGTGAGAACCCGGTGGGTGCCGATACGGTGGGCGTAAATGTGACGATGACCCGAACCCTGTGTCTGGTCTTTGGCGGCGCGCTTATGGGGATCGGTGGAGCGTTTTTGACGCTGGCCCATCAAAACATGTTTCTGATCGATGTGATCGGCGGCCGCGGCTGGGTTGCCATTGCCATGACTATATTTGGAAACTGGGATCCGCTCAAAGGTACTATCGGCGCCCTGATCTTCGGTTTCCTGGACGGGCTGCAGCTCAGGCTGCAAAGCGTGGGGCTGGTCATTCCCTTTCATATTTTTCTGATGATTCCCTATCTTTTAACGATCATTGCACTGATCGGCGTCTCACGCCGGGCTGCGGTTCCTGCCGGTCTGCTGAAGCCCTATCGCCGGGAAGAAAAAGGAGGGTAACAAAAAGTGCCTAAAACCACAGCTCACCGCAGAGACGCAGAGGCCGCAGAGGTTTTTATAAAAAAATTTTTTCTCTGCGGCCTCTGCGTCTTTGCGGTGGATCATATAAAAGACAGAATTCCTTAATTTTAGGTACTTTAATGAGAGGAAACCATGCTTGATCTTATCATTCGAAATGCCAATCTGCCCGACGGGCGCAGAGGGATAGATATCGCCGTCGAAAACGGGCGTATTGCAGAGGTAGGCCCGAAACTCGACGCCCGGGCCAAGCAGGAAATCGAAGCCACCGACCGGCTGGCCACACCGCCTTTTGTCGACAGCCACTTTCATTTGGATTCAACGCTGTCCTACGGTCAGCCTCGCGTGAATAAAAGCGGCACACTGCTGGAGGGTATCCAACTGTGGGGAGAGCTAAAACCGCATCTTACGGTTGAACATATCAAGACCCGTGCAACCCAGCTGTGTCACTGGGCGATTGCCCGCGGTACCCTGGCAATTCGCAGCCACGTGGATGTCAGCGATGATCGCCTGCTGGCCGTCAATGCGCTTCTGGAGGTCCGTGAGGAGATCAAACCGTATATCGACTTGCAGCTGGTGGCATTTCCGCAAGATGGTTATTTTCGATATCCTGGAAGCGCCGCCAATCTGGAGCGCGCTTTAGACCTGGGTATCGAAGTGGTTGGCGGAATCCCCCATTTTGAAAGAACCATGGAGCAGGGGGCCGCTTCCATAAAGGCGCTGTGTGAAATCGCCGCTGAACGCGGACTGCGTGTCGACATGCACTGCGACGAGAGTGACGACCCTCTGTCGCGCCACATTGAAACGCTGACCTTTCATGCGCACCGCTTAGGCCTTGAGGACCGGGTTACCGGATCACACCTGACATCCATGCATTCAATGGATAATTACTATGTGAGCAAGCTGATACCCCTCATGGCGGAGGCCCGGATCCATGCGGTGGCCAATCCCTTAATCAACATCACCCTGCAGGGACGCCACGACACCTACCCCAAACGACGCGGGATGACGCGGATAAAGGAACTCATGGCGGCCGGGATCAATGTGGCATTCGGCCACGATGCGTTGATGGATCCCTGGTACAGCTTCGGAACTTACGACATGATAGAGGTGGCCCATATGGGATTGCATGTGGCCCAGATGACCGGTGGGGACCAGATGCGGCAAATATTTGAGGCCATCACCACCAATGGCGCCAGAGCGCTGGGGCTCGAAGGCTATGGACTCGAACCCGGTTGTCATGCGGATATCGTTATCCTGCAGGCCAGAAACCCCCAGGAAACCCTGCGATTGAAACCGGTCAGACTGCATGTGATTCGCCGCGGCAGAGTCATCGCAGAAACATCGCCCGTGCTCAGCCGGCTGGAAATGGAAGATCAAACAATCGAGGTGGATTTTTTATGGCCGAAATAATTTCGTTTTCGGCCAGGTTAGCCCGTTGCCGGTTAGCTCGTTTCCCGTTTGCCCGTTTCGATGATCCGACTACCCGTGCAATACACACACAACAAGACAAGAGGCAACGGGCTCAACAGGATAACCGGCTCAACAAATTAGGGAGACAGGTAGCGTCCGACCTGTTTAAAAACATCCGGGTGTGCATCCTGCAACCCGGTGCAGAATTGCTCTGAACGTACGATCGGACTCCAAAGCGAAAAGTCTTCACGCTCAAAATCCATCCCCACCGCGAGCATATCGCTGAGCGTTTCCATCAGGTGCTCTTCGGGTTTGTAAATTGAGTCGCCGATGTCACCCACCCAGCAAAGCGGAGTTCCCTGATAGCGATCCTGCAGGTCCTGGTAGAAGTGCTGCGTCACGATGGTACGGGGTTGAATACCCAGGTCGGTGAAAGGCAATGACACCCCTTCT